>DATCKF010000159.1:0-3633 GCA_036562395.1 Bacilli bacterium | reverse complement strand
ACATTTCTTTCAAGATTTTTATGATTGATTAGCGTGTTTTTTTCATTTTTTTCCTTTTTCGCCATCTAATCACCACTATAATATATGTTTAAACATTTTTTTTATTCAATAATCCCCAAAATTTTTTGATATTCATAACCTTTACTAAGTAAAGCATTGATAATCTTACTACGCACCTCATTTGGTGATAGATCTTTCTTTTGATATTTCGATAATAATTTCTGATATTCTAAATTCAGTCTTTCATCACTTTCATCAAGTAACTGAAAGTTATTTATCACTTCATATATCAAATCTTTATTAAAGCCATTTTGAACTAACTTTGTTAATAAGCGTTGCCTTTGTTTAATAAGCGGATATGTCTTAATTTTTCTTGCTTCCTTAGTAATTAATTTTTCGATTGTTTGGTGTTCTATATCTTCATTATATTTCAATATTATTTTATCGATGATATGTATAGGTACTTTTTTTTCTTCTAATTTTGCTTTGATATAAAGTGGTCCTTTGTCATTTCGTAAACAATAATCATAATAGTTTTCCGCATACTTTTCATCATCTAAGTATCCAAGTGATTCTAAACGATTAAGAATTACTTCAATATCAACGTCATTTAAACCTTTATCTATCAAATATTTTTTGACTTCATAGATTGAACGCATTTCATAACTTAAGTATCGTATCGCTTGATTAAAATAATTATTTTGATGATAATAATTTAAGATTTCTTGCAACTCTTCTTCAGTGATAACTTTATCTTTAAAAAGATAAAATTTCACAATCGTATCTTCATCAAGATGATATTCATCTTCATCGGTTTTTAAAAGGTATTTATTTTTATCCTTGGTGATACTTAAGATTTTAATCTCTTTCATATGTGAAACCTTCTCCACCGACTTCACTTGCACGAACTACATAATAAAAGGCATTTTTATCACACTCTTGAATAATTTTCTTGAGTTTATAAAATTGGAATGTTGAAAGGACACAAACTAATTTATCGCGATTTTGATTAGAATAACCACCGACCACTTTTATTTGCGTTACTCCCCTTCCAATTTCATTAATGATCCGTGCTTTTATTCTTTCACTTTCATTAGAAATGATATATACTGCCCGTTTATTAAAGCCAGAAAAGACAACTTGATCAATTGCAAAACCACTTAAATAGATAAATATAATACCATAAACAACAATTGCTAAATCTTTAAAAACAATAGCTCCGGCTAAGATAACAATCCCATCAATAAAATATAACGAAACTGAATATGGAATATTAAAATATTTCAGGAAAATGTTTTGGGGTATTTCACTTCCACCGGTGGTTCCCCCATATTTTATAACTATCCCTAATCCTGCTCCCATCATAATTGAGGAAAAGAAAACGACAATTGTTCGATCTTGAATCGGATTATCAACAATCAATTCAAATAAGATTTCAAAAAGTTTAATAAATCCTGGAAAAATTAATGAACCATATGTCGTTTTAATAAAAAATTCTTTTCCGAGAAAAAATAAGCCAATAAAAAGAAGAACAATATTGATTACTAAAATGATAAAGGCCGTATCAATTTGTAATACTTCATTCAAGATTGTTCCAATACCCGCAATACCACCGATTACTAAATTAATAGGGTCTAGAAAGAAACTAAATGGAAAAGCAGCAATTGCTACTCCTAGTGTAATATATAACCATTCCAAGACTTTTCTTTTCTTCATATTTACCTCGTATTAAACTTTGATTTTAAGAACGCATTAATAAAACCATCAATTTCCCCATCCATAACACTATCAACATTAAAGACTTCATAATTAGTTCGATGATCTTTAATCATAGAATATGGATGAAAGACGTAAGAGCGAATTTGACTTCCAAAACTATTTTCAGCAATTTCTCCACTTAGCTCTTTAAGCTTCTTATTTTTTTCCTCTAATTCATATTGATATAATTTTGATTTTAAAATTTGCATTGCTCGTTCACGGTTTTGAATTTGACTACGTTCATTTTGACAAGTTACCACAATTCCCGTTTTCAAATGGGTAATACGGATTGCTGAATCAGTGGTATTGACATACTGACCACCAGCACCACTTGAACGATATGTATCTACTCTAATATCTTCAGGTCTAATTTCAATATTCACATCATCTTCAAGGACAGGAGTAATCGTCACTGAACAAAATGAAGTATGACGTCGAGAGTTACTATCAAATGGTGATATTCGTATTAATCGATGAACTCCTTGTTCCCCTTTTAAATATCCAAAGGCTTTATCACCATGAACAATAAAAGTAACTGCTTTGATTCCAGCTTCTTCACCATCAAGATATTCTAAGATTTCAACATCATAACCATGACGTTCACAATAACGTGTATACATACGATAAAGCATTGAACACCAATCTTGAGATTCAGTTCCCCCTGCTCCCGGATGCATTTCAACAATCGCATCGTTACTATCGTATTCACGACTCAATAGAACCTTTATTTCAAAGTTTGTTAATGAGTCATTGATTTCATCAACTAAAAGAGTAATCTCTTTTTCAAGGTTTTCTTCTTCATTTTTATGCATTTCAAAATATAATTCTAATTCTTCTAATTTTTGAAATAAATCTTGATATGTATCAATGATATCTTTTTGGGATTTAATTAACTTTAAAACTTTTGTACTTGTTTTTTTATCATTCCAAAAGTTTGGATCATTCATCATATCTTCATTCTTTTGTAAATCAATTTTTAAATTATCAAGATTTAAAGCTTTCTTTAATTCTTCTAAACGAACGGAGAAATCATTTATATTTTTAGCAATTTCATAATTTTCCATAGAACCTCCACAATAAGGAAGAAAAACTCAAGAATGATCTTGAGTATTATCCTCTTCCACAACAATTTTTATATTTCTTTCCGCTTCCGCAAGGACAAGGATCATTGCGTCCGATTTTATTCTCAACTTTTATTGGTTTACGTTTAGTAGATTCTTCTTTGCCTGAACTAGCAACGGTATTTTTAACTACTTCTTCACGTTGAAGATTATTGCGAATTTGCGCACAGTTGACATAACGCATTGTTTCACTTTCAATATTCATAATCATCGTCTCAAATTTTTGGAATCCAACTTCTTGATATTCACGTAATGGATTGATTTGCGCATATGATTGCAAGCGAACAGCTTGACGCAATTCACTCATTGAATCAATGTGTTCCATCCAGAATGTATCAATAACACGAAGTAAGACAACTTTTAAGAACTCATGAATAATTTCATCTGAAAATGCTTTTTTCTTTTCTTCAAGAAGTTCATCTGATTTTGCAAGTAATAAATCAACACATTCATTAGCATTCAAATTTTCTAATTCTTCTAATTTAATATGATTGACAGGAAAATATTTACCATTAACTGCTTCATATAATCTTTCATAATCAATGGTTCTGCCTTTTTTCTCAAAAGTTTCAACCGATTCAACAAGACGTTTACATACATTTCTCATCATCTTTTTTACAACTTCCGAAATATCATCTAAAAATAATACTTGACGACGTTGTTCATAAATGATTTCTCGTTGTTTCCTTAAAACTTCATCATATTCAAGAACGGTTTTACGTGTGTCATAGTTGCTTCCTTCAATTCGTTTTTG
>DATCKF010000082.1:0-4148 GCA_036562395.1 Bacilli bacterium | reverse complement strand
GGTTCATACTGACCATGAATACTATATTCTGATAATGAACCATCAGGATTTAAAAAGTAATATGAATAATAAGAATATGGATTGATATAAAAAGTATTATCATTTTTACCAAGCTCTAATAATTCATCATATGTAATAATTTCATGTAATGATTTATCATATGATTCACTATAAACCAACACGTTACCCTTAGAAATATTCATTCTAACTTCAGGTCTAATCGTTATTGCATTAGCAAGAATCGCGATTGCAAAGGCTACAATAGCTCCAGCAACGACAAAACTGAACATCATTAATTTAGCTTTACGACTGGTTTGCAATATTTTTCGAAAAGCCATAGAAAAACTTTGCTTAATTGATAATAATATTGGTTTTTCCCTTATAACTTTATCATTATTTAAGACTTCCACATCAAATGCTGTTTCTGTAATCTCTTCTCTTGTCTTCTTAACAAAATGTTCATCTTTAATAATTACACCAGTATTTTCATCAATTAATTTTTGCTTTTTATGTGGAGAATCAACATCGATATATAATGTTTTATTTTTTAAAATTAATCGAACTGAAAGCGGATTGTCATCAACTTCATCACTATAAAATGAAATTTTTATCTTCTCATTTTCAACTTCATTGATTTTATTTAAATCTTTTAAATAAATGACATCCCCATGATTAAATTGATAATCATCCGTATTTTCATTTTGATAATCTTTAATAATCGCACCATCACTGATTTCAATGATTCGATCACCATAAAAATGTGCAAGTTCACGTTCATGAGTAACAAGAATAACAAGTTTCTGTTTAGATATTTCTTTAATAATATTCATGATTTCCATTGTATTCTTGCTATCAAGGTTCCCCGTTGGTTCATCAGCAATTATTACACTTGGGTTTTTCACAAGTGCTCTTGCTATTGCTACTCGTTGTTGTTGACCACCAGATAATTGTAAACCTCTTTTCTTTCGGAATTGATACATGTTTACAGCATTCAAGATATAATTGACTCTTTGTTCAATAATATCTTGATCATTAATTCCCATCATTTTTAAGACTAATGCAACATTATCAAAAACAGAAAGATTAGGTAAAAGATTATAATTTTGAAAGATATAACCGATTCGTTCATTGCGAATTAAATCCCATTTCTTCGGTTTATATTTATCGAGTACGACTTCATCAAATTCGATTGTTCCTTTATGAACTTTATCAAGTCCACTAATAACATTAAGTAATGTCGTTTTCCCAGAACCTGATGCTCCTAATAAAATTACTAATCCTTTATTAGGAAACTCTACGGAGACATCATTTAAAACATGAATTTCATTCTTTTTATGATAATTAAAATATTTATGTAAATGGTTTACTCTAATCATAAGTCCTCCTTGCTTTCACTCAAGGTTTCAATTACAGATTGCTTGAATATTTTACGATTAAATTTTAATCCAAGTCTTGTTCCTAAAAGGATAAAGATAATTAATAATATAATAAAATCATAATATTGTAAGTATGGAATTGTCCTGGATATTTGATACACATTTGCTCTTAATATTACCATGATAATAATTGTAATCATAAAAGCTGAAACCGAAAGTAAGATTTGTTCGAGGACAACAAGACGAGCTAACATATATTTATTTGCACCTATTGAACGATAGATTGCAAAATCTTTAATTCTACCTTTCATAACATTTTTGGTAACAACGGTAATAATAGTTGTAAATAAGATTCCAATTAGGGATAATAAAAGGATAGCAAGTAAAGTATATAAAAAGACAAGTATTTCACGCATTGGATCAAAAATATATGAAGGATAAAATACTTTAAAGTTATCACTATCGATATTTTTTAAGATTCTCCGACCATTAGCGTATCCACTTACACTAATTGATACCAAATTCCGATTTTTCATTTCATACACATCTTTTGATTGCTTAAAGAATTCATCCCTTATTTGAATATAAAAATCAGAATCAATAAATACTTCAAAATATGTATCATTATATAAGCTTAAATCGTAACCGTAGTATGACACATTTTGTAAATGTTGTACTAAATCTCTTTGACCATAACATTTAGTACGAACTGTTAGATTAATTGTTGATTCAACATATTTACCATCAGTATCATATTGATAACCTGGCACATATAAATCATATTCTGAACCAAATCCTTTATCACTTGCTACTATTCTAAAAATATTATTGTTTTCATCAACGAATTCAAGATAAGACATCATTATTTCATAATTTTGAATATATTTTTGATAATCAATTTCGGTATCATTAATTGAAGGAGTATTTAGATATTCTTCAGAAAAATAAATTGTCCTTCGATTTAATTTATCTATACCTACGACTTTAAAAGTCCCTAAATCATTTAATTTTTTCACAGGTAGAGGTTCGCCTAAAAAATAATCGTAGGCTTCATAATAATAACCTCCCAATTCAATTGATATTACAGACCCAATTTTAATTTGATCATAATAAGAACTGATAACGACCTCATCTTTTGCAACCGGAAGTCTTCCTTCAACTTCATTGGGTTTTAGGGTAAGAGCAGTATCTGTTGCTCTTACATTCACAGAAAAACGATATTGATTTGTACTTATAGCTAAGTTTTTCGTATTTAAGAAATTGCTCGCATATCTATGAACTTTTTTTACGCCTTTCATCTTTTCTAAAACTTTAAGATCATTATCAGTAAATTCACTACCATCACGCTTTTCAACTAAAAGTCTCGTTTCCGGTACTGATGGAAAGATACTAGATTGTGATAATCCTGCTTCC
This sequence comes from Bacilli bacterium, assembly GCA_036562395.1. GTDB lineage: Bacteria > Bacillota_I > Bacilli_A > ML615J-28 > CAG-698 > DUOT01. Next base: position 1,359 of record DATCKF010000082.1, on the reverse strand, counting down.
CTTATGGAAGCAACTTGATTTGAATATACCAAAATAAAGACTGTAGCAACTATTATTTGTAATAAAAGCGTAAAAATGAGTCTTTTAGGAGTTGCAAAGAAATTACGTATAGCAAGACGTAAAAGCGTTGTAAATTTCATTTTTTTAGGTTTAATTGGTTCTTCTAGTGTTACTTCCTCATGACTTGTTAACTTTTTATCTTCAATTACTTCCCCATCATGCATTTTGATTTTTCGAGTCGCATATGGTTCTGCTTGTTCAAAATCATGAGTAACTAAAAGAACTAGTTTATCTTTACTAACTTCATGAAGTAATTTCATTATTTGCTTACCAGATTCACTATCCAAATTTCCCGTTGGTTCATCTGCTGCTATAATTGGACAATCTTTTGCTAGAGCTCGAGCAATAACTACTCTTTGTTTTTGCCCTCCTGATAATTTGGCAGCTTTATGATGCTTATGACTAGATAAACCTACTTGTTCAATTAATTGTAAAGCACGTTCTTTGCGTTTCTTAGGATCATATCCTTGAATTTCTAAAGCCAATAAGACATTCTGTAAAACTGTATATGAATCAATAATATTATAATTTTGGAAGACAAAACCAACATATGCACCACGATATTTCTCCCAATCAGAAATCATATAGTGACTTGTTTCTTCACCAAATAAATACATTTCGCCACTTTCATAACCATCTAAACCACTAATCACATTCAATAATGTTGATTTACCTGATCCCGATTCACCTGTTATCGCTACAAACTCACCGAGTTCAAATTCTAAATCAACATTTTTCATACCTACTGAAACAGTATCTTCAGACTTATAATATTTTGATACTTTTTCTAATTTTATTAAACTCATATCATGACCTCTTTACAGCAATTATATCATTAAGAAATTTTTAAAGCAATATCTTTTTTTATAGTAAGCACTATAAATTGAGAATAATTAAATAAATATAAAAAAGAATTGTATAATTAAAATCATTATGCTTATTTTTTAGATATTTTTTATATTTATTAAAAAAGAAGAGAATAAAAAAAATGCCCTCTGGGCAAAAAAAATGGAGCAGGTAACGAGAATCGAACTCGCATCTTCGCCATGGCAAGGCGGTATAATAGCCGTTATACTATACCTGCGTTTGGGTCATTGACAAGAAATATTATACCATAGAAAATCTAAAAATCAAGTTTTTTTTGAAATTTTTTCAAAGAATTTTTGATTTTTTTATGATAACAAGGTCTATATTAGATAGACCTTGTTATTTATGGTTTTAGTGGTAAACCAATGTTAAAAGATTATATTTGATGTATTTTCGGGGATTTAGTAATGAGTATTTGTTTATCATAAAGGG
>DATCKF010000032.1:0-5446 GCA_036562395.1 Bacilli bacterium | reverse complement strand
AACAACATGGTTATATTCAAAAATCGGTCAAGATAAAGACGGGAATGAAATTCGTTTATGTGATGTCATTGAAGACCCTCAAATGTCCATTAGTGATCGCATCATCTTTGAAGAAAATAAGAATAAAATTCGTACAGCCTTAGAAGTCTTAAATGAACGAGAACTTGAAATCATCTCCCGAAGATTTGGTCTTGATAATCGACGCGTCGAAACCCAACGTGAAATTGCAAAATCATTAGATATATCTCGTAGTTATGTTTCACGAATTGAAAAACGAGCACTAACCAAACTTTATTTGCAATTGAAAAAATAGTGTAAAAAAACCTTGGCAACAAGGTTTTTATAATACATTCACACCCATCTCTTCTAAAACGTGAAGGTCTTCTTCAAGCCATGTTGATGATTGGACTTCACATAGATGAAATTTCTCAAGTAAGATTAAGCATAATCGTGACTGCCCGATACCTCCGCCAATTGTTAATGGCAATCTTTCATGAATAACATCTTGATGGAATGGTAATTGAAGGCGGTCAAGATTTTGTGCTTTTATTAATTGTTCTTGTAAACTGTTAGCATCAACTCTAATTCCCATTGATGATAATTCAACAGCTCGACTTAAGATTGGATACCATACTAAGATATCACCATTTAATGACCAATCGTCATAATCTGGGGATCTTTTATCATGAGGTATACCATTAGATAGTTTATCACCAATTCCAATGATAAAGACCGTTTTCTTTTCTTTGCATATAGCATCTTCACGTTCTTTTGGGGAAAGATGAGGATATTTTTGTAATAATTCTTCGCTTGTAATGAAATAGATATCTTCATTAATCTCTAGGTCTAAAACAGGAAACTCATTTTTTAATACTAAATGAGTTTCTTTTAGACTTTTGATTATTAAACGAACAATTTTTTTGAGGAAGGTAAGATTACGATCTTCCCGCGAAATTACAAGTTCCCAATCCCATTGGTCGACATAAATTGAATGAAGATTATCCGTGCATTCGAAAGGCCGAATGGCATTCATATCAGTATATAAACCTTGACCTTCGGAAAAATGATATTTACCTAATGCATATCTTTTCCACTTGGCAAGGGACTGCACAATTTCAACATCGCAACCCAAGTTTGGCAAATTAAACTTTACTGGAAGTTCAACACCATTTAAATAATCGTTAAGTCCCGTTTCTGGCCTTACAAATAGTGGTGCTGAAACTCTGATTAAATTTAAGTTCTTTGCTAATTTTCTTTCAAATGTATCTTTTACAATCTTAATACCTTTTTGGGTTTCTAAAAGTGATAATTTATTGACATAAGGTTTGGGAATTTGATATATCATTCATTACTCCATTATTTATTAATAATTGGTAAACTTGCAGCAGCAATTGATTGACCAACGCGACGATTCTTTTCATCTGGCATATGAAGAACGATTTTTGCAAGTTCAGGGAATTCAGTATATAGTACTTCACGCGCCTTTGAAAGAATTGTATTACCACCTTTACCACTAACAACTCGACCTAGCAAGAGAACATGTTTAATATCATAGAACATCGAATAATATGCAATGGTATAACCTAAATAAATACCGATGTTTTCAAAAATTTCATTTGCTACTGGATCGCCTTCTTTATTCATATCTTGAACGATTGCAAGTTTTCGAGCAGGTGATAAGTCATCTTCTAATTTAATGCCTGCATATCCAGCAAGTTTTATAACGCTATCTTGAGAAAAATATTTAACACCACATCCATAGTCGCCACTCCATTCATCGACCATGGAATCTTTATTAAAGTCAACAGGAACGAAAGCAAGCTCATTTAACCAGCCTAATAGAGAACTATTTTCACCGACATATCCTCCGGCTTCACTTGTTCCCATGGCAATTCCTAATACTTTATCATCATTTAAATCCATTGCTCCAGCAAGAGCTGTAACATCACCATCGTTAGCAACAACTAGAGGAACATCTCCAAATTGTTTTGCAACATCGATATAGATATTTTTAACTTTCTTTTCAAATAAATCTTCTGGAACTTTTAAGAATAAAGAAGCAACAGCAACTTTATTATCAATATAAATACCAGCTGATGAAACACCAATGCTATCTACTCTTGGCATATAACTTGCAGCTGTTTTTAAAGAATCAAGAATACCATCATAATGATATTGAGGATCGCTATTAATTTTAGGGAACCAAACTACTTCATCACTAAATACAACTTCACCATCAATAACAGCTGATACTTTGCGATCTGATCCTCCAGCATCAAAACCAATTCGACATCCATTTAAATTGTTTTGAATTTTAATATCTTCTTTTACTTCTGCTGGAATTTCATTTACTTCACATTCAATTACTTCAAACTTATTTTCATATACTTTAGACATAAAATTGTAATCAAATGCTCGTAAGCCATTTGGACTATATGCTTCTTTTAATCGTTTTGCAAGTTCTTTTGAACCAGCGACATATATTTTATATCCACCGACGATCCAAAGAATTGATTTTACAACCCTTTCAACAATCTCAAAATTTTCATCGTCGTGGCCTGTATTATCTTTATAAACTTTTAATTTGTAAGTGTAATTATAACCTTTTGTTCTTTCCAAGCAAATGGTTAATTCACTTTCTTGACCACTTTCTTCGACACGTTTGAGAAAATTTCTAACCTCTAATACAGCAGGTTTAAAATTTTTATCCAAACTTGGTACAAACTTCATAATAGAAACCTCCTAAAAAATTCTAGTTATATTTTATCATAATTTACTCTTCATTTCAACGAATATTTATTATTTATTCGTAAAAAAAGAGAGTGTAAAACACTCTATGTTACTCAATACTTTTTACAATAATATAAAATTGACTACTATCCGTTTTCACAAGGACACGTTCACCGACTTTTGCGGTCAATAATGCCATACCAAGTGGTGATTCGTTGGAAATCTTACGGGAATGTGGATCAGCTTCTAAGCTACCGACTAATTTATATTTTCCAGAGCGAGCTTTTTGGCGTGGATCTTCAAATTCAATTTCAATAGTCTTACCGAGATTTGATTTTGAATTTCCGTCAATAATGACTGCATTTTTAAGTATCATTTCTAATTGCATTATGCGATTTTCAATGCGCGCTTGTTCATCGCGAGCAGCATCATAGTCTGCATTTTCCGAGAGATCGCCTTGAGCTCGAGCTTCTTTTAAAGCTTCAATGTTGCGTACACGGTCAACATTTTTTAACTTCTCCAATTCCCTCTTGTGTTCTTCATATCCGGCTTGCGTCAATTGATGTTTGCCATTCATTCTATTGCCTCCTACTAATTTTTATATTCATTATAACAAAATAAAATAAATTTGCAAGAATTTATTTATCAATTACTAATCGAATCATATCATGTTGAGATATCGGAAAATCAACCTTCATATATATCGTTTGCTTTGGATGTCGGGCAGCATTTAAATAATTATGCTCTTCATCCCATATCTCTTCAACTATCATATGCGTATTAGGTAATTTTGGTCCAAAAAATTCAAGTTTATCACCTGGTTTAAAATAATTTCGTTGTTCAATCTTCGCGATTTTCGTATCATGATCATAATCTAATACTACACCAACAAATTCTTTTGTTGGGATTTCATCTAATTCATATAGTTGCTCATTTGTTGTTACATCACCAAATAAAAAGCCAGTCGAAGTCGACCTATTTTCAGCTTTTAATAATTCACTAAAATAGTACATATAATCAATTTTTTTACCTTGGTAATAATCATCAATTAAATTACGATAACATCTAACGATTGTTGCGATGTAATACTCAGATTTCATCCGTCCTTCAATCTTTAATGAATCAACCCCTAGCTCAATTAATCTAGGAATTGCTTTTAAGCCCATTAAATCTTTTGAGCCAATATGAAAATATTTATCTTGAGGATGAATTAATTCATCATTATCATATAATTGATAATTCCAACGACAAGAATGAGCACAACCACCACGATTTGCATCACGATTCACGAAATGATTACTTAACATACAACGACCAGAGTAAGAACTACACATTCCACCATGAATAAAAACTTCTAAACTAATATCCGTATTTTTCGTAATTAATTCTATTTCATCTAAACTAACTTCTCGTCCTAATACAACTCGTTTTGCACCTAAACTTTGATAATAATTACATGCACTACTATTTGTAATTGAAAGTTGCGTACTGATATGAACTTCTAGTTTTGGAGCAACCTTTAATGCTACATCTATTATATGCGGACTAGAGACAATTATTGCCTTGACACCGACGTTTTCTAAATATTTCAAGTAATCAACCAGTCCTGAAAAATCTTCATTGTGAGGAATAATATTCATGGTTACATATACATTTGCATTATATTTCTTTGCAAACTCACAAGCTTCTTTAATATCTTCTAAATCAAAATTGCTTGCGCGAGCACGTAAACTAAACTTTTTACCACCGATATAAACAGCATCAGCACCATAAATAATCGCTGTTTTTAATTTCTCTAAATTTCCAGCTGGAGATAGTAATTCAATTTTTTTCATACATCATCACTTTCTAAAATTCGCGATTTTTCATATAAGAAACGATGACCAACATTATTATCGATGGCAAGTAATTTCTGATAATCTTCTTCTGTTATTTCATTTGTAAGTGCGCGCTTATATATATCAATAACCTTAAATAAATCATCTTCAGAAATAAATAAACTTTCAATTCTAAACATTGAAAAATGATTTACGATTGCTAACTCTTGATAGAAAAGATATTTATAAGAAGTAAAAATGAAAGTGCCATTGGCATTTTCATAGACTGGATATTTATCTATTCTTGTTGCTTCTTTCATAAATAAGAGCTTATTTTTTACATCTTGAGGAAGATCTAAATACTCTTTAAATAACGATAATAATTTTCGTTTGGAATAAAAGATTTGTGAATAACCATAACCATCTAAGACGATATTATCAAGACTTGAAGTTTCTTTGATGTCATCAAGTGTTAATTCATTACTTAAGATAACTTTAACTCCTAATTTTTGAAAATATAAACAATCTTGATAACTACAATTCAATGTTTTTGCACTATAAATTAATCTATTTTCTCGTTTTTTTCTTTTCATATAAAATAAAACAGCCATATCGCTAAAGATATAATAATCAATATTTAGGCTAATCATTTCTTCAAGAAAAGAATAAAACTCATCTAACTCATATTCAGAAAAGATTTTATCAATTTTTAAAATGGAAATTTTATTATTTTGCTTGCAGTATTGAACGATTTTCTGGATTTCTAATAAAGAAAATGTCACATCACTAATCGCACTATACTTTTCGTAGCTAAAAATAATTCCATCGACTTGATATTTTGATAAATGATTAAGACTTTTGATTTCTGTAATTAATTTCATTTTTTTATACTTACCGCC
>DATCKF010000028.1:0-2302 GCA_036562395.1 Bacilli bacterium | reverse complement strand
GTTATGTATTCAAAAAGAATAAAGATAAAAAAGATGATTTCATGTATTGTGTATATGTTGTTATTGCAACAATTCCTGCAGGAATTACAGGCTTACTACTAAAAGATAAAATCGATAGCACCTTTTCAACATTATTATCCGTTGGAATTTGTCTCTTTATAACTGGATTATTACTATTATTTATACATAGTCAAGCTAAACATGCAACAAATGAAAAAATTACTTTAAAAACTAGTATTCTAATGGGCTTTGCGCAAATTATCGGTTTACTACCTGGTATCTCCCGTTCGGGATCTACTACTTCCTTTGGAGTTGTCAATAACACTGATTTAAAAGCTGCTTTACGCTTTTCATTCATGATGTATATCCCAATCAGCATCGCATCCTTATTCTTAGGAATCATTGATCTTGATCCAAATAACACATATTTTCCTGGTTATCTTGGGGCATTTATTGCTAGTATCTTGGGAACTTATTTTGCCATCAAATATTTCTTTAAACTCGTACAAAAGGATAATTTAAAATATTTTGGATACTATTGCTTAATAATCTCAATTTCCATTTTAATATATATCATAATAACTTTATAATTTTAAAAAAAGAAGATGATGAAATCCCATCTTCTTTTTGTGTTATAAACTATACACATATTATAATGTTTCATATATTAAAATTGAAAGCGAGGTGATTTATAATGGCATGTGAAAGAGTAAATAATTACTATGATAACAATAAATATGATAATAATAAGCACAAAGATGATAACTGCATCCTAAGCACTCTAAAAAAGATCGACCAAATTCAAAAAGAATCTTTTCTTGATGACGATTGTGTCGGCTGTACTGGTCCGCTAATTTTCAAAGCATTTGATACACGCCCAGTAATGCTTACATTAGCAGACGATTCTAAATTTACAGCTTTACTAGATGTTTTCGGTGAAAAAACAGATATTTTCCGCGTTGAAGACATTAAAGATGGCTGCGTATTATTAAGATTATTAGATCGTGAAGGTGGTTGCTTAAAAGCTACAAGAATGACAGCAATCCTTAAGGTCGATTGCATCTGCGGTATTCAATGCTTCAAGCCAATAAAATTAGGCATTAAAGAGAAAGAGCAATGCGAATTCTAAAATCTTATAATTTCAATCTTAATTAAAGATGTAATATCAAGTTTTTCGATTTTTCCATCTTGGGTTCTCATTAATAAGATTCGGTCATCTAATTGGTAAGGGATTGCTTCCACATAGCACTTTGTTGTAATTAAACGACAAAGAACTGGTCGATTCTTCTTATACATTTCAACAATATTTACTAATTTCTTGTACTCACTTGGATCAATAGTATTACGATTATTTACTTTCCGACTGTCAAAAGTATTTTGATTACTAGCTTTTGCCTTAGTACTAACAGAATTAATAAATAGTAATGGACCATTATCATCTAGCATTAAAATCACCCATTACATTCTATGTAATGGGTGATTATTTTATTACTACAAGTTTTTACAGTTTTTTTGATATATCATATATAAGCCATCCATTAATAAATTATCATCATATATCGGATTAAAATCTAAATATGGAATGATATAATGGCTCATACCCCCAGTAATTACAACTTTCATCTTTCCATATTCATCAAATATTCGTTTCACGATTCCATTAATTGCTCCTGCAGTCCCGTAAATCATTCCACTTTGAATTGATGAGTTCGTATCACGACCAATGATATTATTCGGAATACCAATTTTCGCTGCTTCGAGTAATGAAGTTGATTTAATCAAACTTTGAAAGGCAGGAATAATCCCTGGGTAGATAATTCCTCCTAAGAATTCTTTATTTTCATTTACTAAAGAAATGGTTGTTGCAGTTCCCATATCAATAACGATACAAGGGGCACCATATTTATTGACACTTGCAACTGCTCCGACTAATAAATCAGCGCCAAGTTGCTTAGGGTTATCAATTTTTACTTTAATGCCAGTTTTTACACCTGGTTCTACAAATAATGGCTTTAAATTGAAATATTTTTTAAATGTATGCTCTAATGTTGTATCAATTTCAGGAACAACCGATGATATAATTACCCCATCAATATCGCCCGGTTTAAGTTGCAAATATGTTAAATTATCGATAATTTTTAACCCATACTCATCTTCTGTACGTAATACTTTAGTCTCTAAACGAAATGTGGATATGAGTTTTTCACCTTTAAAAATCCCGATAACAATATTTGTATTACCAACATCGACACATATTAACATACTATCAAGCTCGGGAATTATATTTTCCATCGATTGTTGA
>DATCKF010000019.1:0-5711 GCA_036562395.1 Bacilli bacterium | reverse complement strand
TATGATGACCATCTTCAATTAGGTGCAAAGATTGTGGAGTTCGGTGGATATTTAATGCCACTTCAATATCAAGGAATCACTGAAGAACATCTTGCTGTCCGTCAAGATTGTGGTGTTTTTGATGTCTCGCACATGGGAGAAATATTAGTAACAGGACCGGAAACACGAAAGTTTATAGAATATGTTTTTTCAGGGAAGATTCCTCAACCGATGACGATGTCATATGGGTTTTTGTTGAAAGAGGATGGAGGAATCATTGATGATTTAATGATTTATTATTTTCATGATCAAAAAATTCTTTTGGTTGTCAATGCTAGCAATTTAGACAAAGATTATCAGTGGATAAGTGATCATTCCCAAAATTATCAAGTAATGGTCAATAATATTTCCGATGAAATATCACTCCTTGCTGTTCAAGGGCCAAATGCTGAAAGTATCCTAAGAAAAATCATTAGTGAAGATATTACAACTTTAAAAATGTTTGATTTTCATAAATTTCATTTTTTAGATAGTGAATTATTAATTTCACGAAGTGGTTATACTGGTGAAGATGGTTTTGAGATATATGGAGCAGGAAATTTAATCGTCTCATTGTTTCATGATTTGATTGCGAAAGGAGTAACACCTTGCGGTTTAGGTGCCCGTGATACATTAAGATTTGAAGCAGCAATGCCTCTTTATGGCGATGAAATTAGTGAGGACATTAATCCAATTGAAGCCGGGTTAAAATTTGGATTAGATTTTTCAAAAGATTTCATCGGTAAGCAAGCATTAGAAACCATTATGGAAACAGGTATAAAACGAAAACTTGTCGCCTTAGAACTAACCGAACGTGGAATAGCCCGTCATGGTTACGAGGTCGAAAAAGATGGAAAGGTCATTGGTTTTATTACAACTGGATATTTAGTTCCAGGTGTTAATAAAGCATATGCGCTAGCTTACCTTAATGAAGGCTATTGGGATCTTGGAACTAATGTCAGTGTTCGCATCCGTAAAAATTTGGTTAATGCTATTGTTCGTAATAAGAAGTTTTTAAATAAGAAATATAAAAAATAGGAGGTTATTATGAGTAAAGTTTTAGACAACTTAAAATATACGAAAACTCATGAATGGGTTAAAGTTGAGGGTGATATTGCTTATATTGGGATTACTGATTATGCACAAGATAGTTTAGGAAGTATTGTGTATGTTGAAGCAAGAGAAGTAGGCGAAGAAGTTGAACAATTTACCGAATGCGGAACAATTGAAAGTGTTAAAGCAGCTGGTGATATTGTTGCTCCTATTAGTGGTACCGTTCTAGAAGTTAATGAAGAAGTGGTTAATAATCCTGAATTACTTAATGAAGATTGTTATCAAAATTGGATTTTAAGAGTTGAGATTAAAGATAATAGTGAATTAAATCAATTATTAAGTGCGAGTGAATATCAAGCGGAGATTGAATAATGTTTAAGTATTTTCCTCATACGCAAGAAGATATTAAGGAAATGCTTCAAAAAATTGGTATAAAAAATATCGATGATTTATTTTCCGATATTGATCCCCAATTATTAAAGCATAGTGAGATAAATATACCTTCGAGTCACAGTGAAGAAGAACTTCGGAAAGAAGTAAAACGCCTTGCTTCAAAAAATGAACAACTAATATCCTTTTTAGGAGCAGGTAGTTATGATGTTTATACTCCAAGTGTTTGTAAAGCCATTACATCACGTCAAGAGTTTTTAACATCCTACACCCCATATCAACCAGAAATATCGCAAGGCACTTTACAATATATTTTTGAGTTCCAATCAATGATTTGTGAGTTAACAGGAATGGATGTAAGCAATGCTTCAATGTATGATGGTGCAACAGCAACTGCTGAAGCGATGTTTATGGCGGTAAATCATACCCGAAGAAATACAATCATCCTTTCATCAACAATTTCTCCACGGGTCCGTGAGGTTGTTGAAACGTATGCACAATTCCGCAACATCAAAATTGTCTTATTAGATAATGAAAATTATTATCCATCAATTTTAGATTTAAAGCACAAATTAAATAATGATGTTGCTGCTGTAATCTTTAGTAACCCTAATTTTTATGGCATTATTGAAGATTATCAAGATTTTACCCAACTAATCAAAGATAATAAATCATTATTAATAATAAATTCTGATCCTTCAACACTTGCAGTATTAAAATCACCTCGTGAATGGGGTGCAGATATTGCATGTGGCGAAGCTCAGACATTAGGAATTCCCCTTTCTTTTGGCGGTCCCTATTTAGGATACTTAGCAACAACAAACGCTTTATTAAGAAAACTTCCCGGAAGAATTTGCGGCATGACAACAGATGTTGATGGAAAACGCGCTTTCGTTTTAACATTACAAGCCCGTGAACAACATATCCGTCGGGAAAAAGCTAATTCGAATATTTGTTCAAATCAATCATTAATGGCTTTAAATGCCGTTATTTATATGAGTTTAATGGGAAAGACTGGATTAGAAAATGTTGCATATCGTGCATATAATAATGCTCATTATTTATATGAAGAATTATTAAAAACAAATCTTTTTGAAAAAACAACAGATAATGATTTCTTTAAAGAATTTGTTTTACGCTTTAAAGGTGATGCAAATCGCCTAAATGAATTTTTGTTAGAACATCATTATTTAGGTGGATTAGTATTAGAAGATAATAAAATTCTTTTCTGTTGTACAGAAAAAAGAACAAAGCAAGAAATTGATGATTTTGTCCGATTAGTAGGTGAAGCTCATGTATGATAAATTAATTTTTGAAATATCCAAACCTGGACGAAGTGGTTATAATTTAGGAACTAGCGAAATTAAAGATTATCATCTTGATGATAAGTTTGCAAGAAAAGAACCTATCAAAATGCCAGAAGTAACAGAACTTGATGTTGTTCGCCATTATACTAATTTATCACGAAAAAATTTTGGAGTGGATAGTGGTTTTTATCCATTAGGTTCTTGCACAATGAAATACAATCCAAAAATTAATGAAGAATTAGCTTCTACAGAAGCATTTACTAATCTTCATCCTTTACAACCAGAATCATCAATTCAAGGAGCATTAGAACTATATTATCAACTTGAATCATTATTATGTCAACTTACTGGAATGAATGCTTTTACATTTAATCCGTTTGCTGGAGCTCATGGAGAGCTCACAGGATTAATGATTTTAAAAGCATATCATTTACATCGTGGAGATACTAAAAGAACCAAAATAATTGTTCCGGTATCAGCACATGGAACAAATCCTGCAAGTAGTAGCATTTGCGGGATGGAAACAATTGTTGTTTCCTCTAATGCATCAGGCTGTGTTGACCTTGATGAATTAAAGAAATTATTAAATGATGAAGTAGCCGGAATAATGTTAACAAACCCTAATACCTTAGGTTTGTTTGAAAAGGATATCTTAGAAATCTCAAAACTAATTCATGATAATGGTAGTTTAATGTATTATGATGGTGCTAATCTTAATGCCCTTTTAGGGAAAGTAAAACCTCGTGATATGGGCTTTGATATTATTCATATAAACCTTCATAAAACCTTTAGTACCCCTCATGGTGGAGGTGGACCAGGTGCAGGTCCAGTTGGAGTTCGTGAAGATTTAATTGATTTTCTTCCAAATCCACAAATCAAGAAAAACGGTAATAAATATACATTATATGATAATCCAAAATCAATTGGACGTATTAGTAGCTTTTATGGAAACTTCTTAGTATGTTTAAAAGCATATTTGTATATTTTAAGTTTAGGTAAAGAGAATGTTACTAATGTTGCTAATTTCAGTGTCTTAAATGCTAATTATATTAAAGAATCATTAAAAGCATATTATAAACTACCAATTAACAATAATTGCATGCATGAAGTCGTTTTTGATGGTTTATTAACTGAAAAAGCAACGACATTGGATGTTGCAAAGAGATTATTAGATTATGGATATCACCCACCAACCATTTATTTCCCATTATTATTCCATCAATCTTTAATGATTGAACCAACTGAAGTTGAATCAAAAGAAACATTGGATGGATTTATTGAAGTGATGATTAATATTGCGAAGGAAGCAGAAACAAATCCTGAAATTCTTCATAATGCACCATATCATACTCCTGTTCGCCGTTTAGACGAAGTTAAAGCTGCCCGAAATCCGATTGTAAAATATCAGGATATCCCAAATGAATGATTTAATTATTATTGGTGCCGGCCCTGGTGGCTATGAGATGGCTTTAGAAGCCAGTAAAAAAGGGTTATCTGTGACCTTAATTGAAAGTAAGGATCTCGGGGGAACTTGTTTAAATGTCGGATGTATTCCAACGAAAACGTATTATAAAAACGCAAAAATGATACGTGATATAAAAAAAGCTCATCTTTTTGGTGTAAATATTAATGAATTTCAATTTGATTTTGCAAAAGCAAAATTAAGAAAAGATGAAGTTGTTAAAACTTTACAAGCAGGTATTTTATATCTTTTAAAAAAAGCAAATGTTAATTTAGTATATGGTCATGCGAGCTTTGTTGATGAAAATACGGTACTTGTAAATAATGAACAATATCAAGCCAAAAATATTATTATTGCTACTGGTTCAAAACCAATAAGATTACTAGGATTTGATGATGCTATAACCTCTGATGATATTTTATCAATAGAAGAAGTTCCTCAAACTTTAAGCATTATTGGTGGGGGAGTAATTGGTATTGAAATGGCAACTATCTTTCATAGTTTTGGAAGTAATGTGAAAATATTTGAGATGGCCGACCGCTTACTTCCGCAAGCTGATATCGAAATCTCCAAACGAATTGCAGCATATTTAAAGCAAGAAGGAATCGAAATATATCTAAATACAAAAGCTCTTAATTATCAAAATAAAGTATTAACAGTAAAAATCAAGGATGAAGAAAAGCAATTTGATAGTGATCAAGTTTTAATTGCCATCGGTCGTAAAGCTAATATTAGTGAACTTCATCTTGATAAAGTTAATGTTGCATATGATAATCGGGGAATATTGGTTAATGAACATTTTCAAACGAATATCAGCAATATTTATGCGATTGGGGATGTCTGTGGTAAGGTGATGCTTGCTCATTATGCAACATATTGTGGTAAGCATGCGCTAAAACACATTTTAGGAGAAGAAAGTAAAATTAATTTTTATCTTGTTCCGAGTGTTGTATTTACATTCCCTGAAATTAGTTGGATTGGGCTAAGTGAAGAGGATTGTAAAAATCTTGGTGTTCAATATCAAGTATATAAAAGCCAATTTCGAGCTAATGGCAAGGCTTTAGCTGATAATGAGGTTGAAGGGTTTGTAAAAATAATTGTTGTTGATGATTACATCAAAGGTGTTCATATCATTGGTGAAGACGCTTCAACATTAATTCATGAAATGGTAGTATTAATGAATGCTAATATTAATACTTCATCATTTTTGGATATCATTCATGCTCATCCAACTCTTAATGAAATCTTTCATAGTGCACTAATTATGTAAAATAGACGACTATTATTAGTCGCCTTTTTTAAACATCATTTTGATATATATGTAATATTTCTTCAATAAATTTTATTATATTTTCTAAGTTGACTATCGATTGATTTTATGTTAAGATAATTTTAATAAAGGAGGAGGCTATAATTGCTATTACTAAAAAAACTTAAAGATGTAATTTTTTCAGTAGTACCAATCGTGATAATTGTATTGA
>DATCKF010000153.1:0-7454 GCA_036562395.1 Bacilli bacterium | reverse complement strand
ATTTTTAATTTATATTTAACCGATAATAAATGCTGAAAGTTAGCTTTCTTTTTCGAAACATTAATATAAATTGTTGTTTTCCCTTTGCCTTTCATTTCAGGAGTTGTTAAGATATTATTAATCTTATCACATATTAATTCCGGAATATTAACGATATTAATGAAAGGCATATATTCATTAATTTCGGTCTTCATTAACATCATATTAACGGTAGTTGGAATAATAATATCCACATCTTTTTTCATCACTGGTTTAAATAATTCTTTGGTTGTTGAAAAGGAAGTATTGGTTTTTAATTTATTATCATTGATTATTTTATCAAGTTCATCCGATATTAAAGGATAAAGATGATTATAGCGAAATCTCTTTTGATAAAGATTTGCTTCCATAATGTTTGTTGAAGCAAGGAAAGCCATATTTTTATGTTCATATTTATTATTGACATAATCAATAATCACATCAACAATCGAAATAAATGGTACAGGTAACTTTTTTAAATATGGTAGACAGTATTCAATAATTGTATTACTTACAACTATTAATAATTTAATTCCACAAGTTAATAAGATATCAATATTTTTTTTTACCCGTTCATTTATCGCTTCAGGTGTTAACCCTTCATACTCTAGTTGTTGTAAATCATTAATATAAATAAAATCTTCATGCTTAAATACTGGAGTTAAATAATTAAGAATTGAAATATTATTGATATTCATATCAATAATTCCAATCGGTAATTTCTTCATTTTCTCACCTTTGGTTTTATTTTATCATAAAAAGTGCCTTTCTTCAACAAAAATTACTAAAAAGTATCTGAAAAATAGGTCTTACGACCTATCCTTCGACTCTTAATGCTTCTACAGGATCTTTTTTTGCGGCAATTAATGCTGGAATTAACCCTGAAATTAATGTCAACATAACACTTATAATAATTAAAACAATAATATGGAAAACTGATAATCGTGCGATATTATGCATCATTCCATTGACAGCATTTGTTAGAACCATATTAATCGGAATTGTTAATATTAAAGAAATAATAATCCCAAGAATTCCAGCAACTAGTCCGATAATAAATGTTTCCGCATTAAACACTCTCGCAACATCTTTCTTGCGGGCACCTAAGCTTCTTAAGACTCCTATTTCTTTCGTTCTTTCTAAAACTGAAACATAAGTAATAATACCAATCATAATTGAAGATACAACTAATGATATTCCCGCAAACGCAAGTAATACAATTGATATTCCATCAATTAATGTTGACATGATGTTTGTAAAACTTTCAGCTAAATCAGAATATTTGATTTGTGCTTCTTCTGCTTTACCTTCATTATATTCATCTAGTTTATCTTTTAATTTTTCTTTACTTTCAAAATCTTTAACATAAATACTAATTGATGTTGGGATTTTTGTACCTCCAATTTTCGCAAGCAAATCTGATTTCGATTGTCCTGGAATTTTATCGTTAATTGGAAATCCTGTTTGAACATCATAATCAGCATCCTTTTGTGCAAGCACAATATCCGAATTTAAAGAATCTTCTAAAAATAAATCTAAGAAACGATTATCATATGCAATTCCTTGCCCTAATAATAAAGGGGCAACATCATTATTGGCTTTAATAATCCCAACGATTTTTAATTCAAAACCGTTATCATATGCTGTTTGTAAATCATTTTTCTTTTTATAAAGGTTATTTACAACTTCATAATAATCATTATTTCGCGCTGAAACAAATATTTTATCAATAACTTTATCATAAGCAACTTGGTCGGTAATTTCAACACCTAAAGCCATTAAAATACTTTGATTAATGCGATGATAATTATCGGTAACGAGCACGACTTCATGAGCATTTTGTGGCATTCTTCCCGATAAAACCTTAAATTGCTCTAAAATATAATCATGATTTAATGGTAATGGTGTAAAGCTGATATCTGATGCATTCAATGGTGCTATTTTATCATCATATTTATATAATAAATTAAACATTGGATTACTTAAAGTTGTTCCCATTTGACTGACAATGTCATAACTATAAGTTAATGTTTCATAATATTCATCATTTGCTTCTAAAAAGTCAATAAATTCTTGAGTGATAATATTTTGATGTTGCAATAATTGTATTATTTCCGTTGGATCATAAGGAACGATATAATCTCCTGCTGGCTCTTTAGGATTATTACTACGGATGTTTTGAAATGATGATAAGTCAAAAGGATTTTGTTCAATAGTGATTGGCATTCCCGAGAGTGATTCTCTTTCCAATCTTTCAACTTCTTTTGTAAAGCCATTAGCAATTGAGAGGACCAAAGCAACTCCAATTATTCCAATAGAAGCAGCAAATGATGTAATTAAGGAACGTAATAATTTAGTTCTTAAATTATTAAAGGAAAGCTTAAGAGCTGTAAAAAAACTCATTGATGTTTTCTTTGGTCGATATTCTAATTTATCAGGAGTATCTACTTGCGGTTTACTATCACTAATGATATTACCATCTTTTAATTGGATGATTCTTGTTGAATACTTGGTTGCTAAATCGGCATTATGGGTTACCATGATAATTAAACGATCTTTAGCAATTTCTGATATTAAATCTAATATTTGCATGCTTGTTCTCGAATCTAAGGCTCCAGTTGGCTCATCAAGTAAAATAATATCAGGATCATTTACTAATGCCCTGGCAATGGCAACTCTTTGTTTTTGTCCACCGGAAAGCTGGTTTGGACGTTTATGTAAATGTTCACTTAGTCCCACTTTTTCTAATGCTGCTTTAGCTTTGGTTCTTTTTTCATGAGATCCAACACCACTTAATGTTAATGATAATTCAACATTATCAAGGACACTAATATGGTTAATTAAATTATAACTTTGGAAGACAAAACCGATACTATTATTACGATAACTATCCCAATCAACATCTTTAAAATCTTTTGTTGATTTACCATTAATAATTAAATCACCACTTGTATATCGATCAAGGCCACCAATGATATTTAATAATGTCGTTTTTCCACTACCACTAGCACCTAATATTGATACAATTTCTCCTTTTTGAAAAGATAGACTAACTTCATTTAATGCTTTTTGTTTATATGAACCAGTGTCATATATTTTGGTTATCTTTTTTAATTCTAACATTTATTCACCTTCAATTATGTATATATTATAAACAAATATCATAATTTTAACTTATAAAAACTTGCTTTATTTCATCAATCGGTTTCTTAAACCAACTAATTTTTAGATTATTTGGATTACCTGTCGTATTGATTATTACTTTTCCTCTTCCCGTTTGATTATTGTCTTTGATTGCTTCTTTTAATAATGGCGCAATGGATAACGAACTATCAATAATATTAATATTACCTAATACATCTTTAATTTCTTTTGTTAATAAACCAAAATGGGTACATCCTAATATCACTGTATCAACTTTTCCCTTATACTCTTCAACATGACTTCTTACCACTTCTTGGGCGATTTCCGTTCCCATAAGTCCCTCTTCAACAATCCCGACAAACTTACTACATTTAACTCCGATGGCTCTATCACCTAAGAAATTTTGATAAATACCTGAGGAAATTGTATAGTCAGTTGCAAGAACTAAAATCTTCTTTCCCACTTCTAATGCTCTTTTGGCGGTTGGTTCAATAATTCTAATTAAAGGAACTTGAGGATGAAGATGATAACTATTTGCAGTTGCAGTATTACAAGCTATCACAATCGCTTTAACATTTTCATTTTCAAAATATTTAATATTCCTTTCAACAATCTCCTCTAATTCCGCTTTTGATTTAGTTCCATAAGGATTATTTTTCGTATCAGCAAGAAAAATAAAATCCTCATGAGGAAAATGATTAATTAAATCATCTAAAACTGTTAATCCCCCAACACCAGAATCAAATACGCCAATTGCTCTATTATCCATAATCTAGAGTTGCTCCTTTCATTTATATGATATTATAGCACCTTCTTCCTTTTTACGCAAATTATAATTTCTCAATCAAAAACTACCACAATTTGTGGTAGTAAAACATCTTATTGTTTTAAATCATTGGTGATAAAGATGAAGTCTTTTCAATATCAAGAAGCGTTTGTATAATTGCATTTTCAGCATCAACTACATTATTGGCGATAGCATTATTCAATGATTCAGTTAATCCTTTAATGACAGTAAGTGTTATTTCATTATTATCAACTTTTGGATAAAGGCGATTAATGATTTCGCGTATGAAACTAATCATCTCTTGATTTGTATCTTCGCGGGCTAGCATTAGCTCAACATTCTCATCAGTTACCTCATGTAATCTTTTCCCTTGCTCAATAATCTCATCAATCTTATTTTTGTTCATTGTTATTCATTTTTTATCCTCCGTTTGATGATTGGACGGACACAAAAGGCAAATGGTATTTTCATTAACTAAACGTGCCAGGCCAGACTTTATTTAAACCTCTTGCCCTTTTAGGGTACGTCGATTCATATTTATTACCTTTTTCATCAATAACAATAACGACTTTTTTATCGTCTTCTGTTTCTTGCAATGGGTGTCTTCCCCATTTCTTATTGATAGTCGATAAACATTTTTTTGATGAGTGTCGCTCCATATCGACAATTCTATTATACTAAAATCAGATATGAAATACATCAAGATTTATAAGATTAAATCATAAAAATAATTGCATATTTTTTACATTAAATTTTGATTGTGATATAATAATATAAGCAATGGAGGTTTTTATGAATCAATTTTTAGACATTGCGAAGGAAGTAAAAGAAGGATTAGAGCAAGGAAAGCCTGTGGTTGCTCTTGAATCAACAATTATTTCTCATGGAATGCCTTATCCAGAAAATGTTGAAACGGCATTAAAGGCTGAAGCAATTGTCCGTGAAAACGGAGGTATTCCCGCAACTATTGCTATCATCAAAGGAAGATTAAAAGTAGGCTTAACAGCTGAAGAAATAGATTATTTAGGTAAACAAGGATTAAATGTCTATAAAACTTCAAGACGTGATATTCCATATGTTGTTAGTAAAAATATCGATGGAGCAACAACCGTTTCCGCAACCATGATTATTGCTAGTCTTGCGGGAATTAAAGTCTTTGCTACTGGAGGTATTGGCGGAGTTCATCGTGGTGCATCAATCACCTTTGATATCTCAACCGACCTTGAAGAACTAGCACAAACCAATGTTGCTGTTGTTTGTGCCGGAGCCAAATCAATCCTTGATTTAGAAAAAACATTGGAATATCTAGAAACAAAAGGAGTTCCAGTCATTGGTTATCAAACTGACTATCTACCTGCTTTTTTTACTTCTTCTAGCCCTTATAAAGTTAATTTTAGACTTAATTCACCGGAGGAAATTGCTCAATTCTTAAAATGCAAATGGGAAATCGGATTAAAAGGTGGAGCAGTCATTGCGAATCCTATTCCAAAAGAATATGAAGTTGAAGAAAAATTGATCAATAAAGCCATTGATGATGCCATCATCGAAATGGAAAAAAAGAATATCACTGGTAAAGATACAACACCATTCTTATTAGGAAAGGTTGTTGAATTGACAAAAGGTAAAAGTTTAGAAGCAAATATTAACTTAGTCTTCAATAATTGTAAATTAGCTGCGGAAATTGCCAAATTATTATAGGAGTGAGTATGAAAGTCTTAGGGGTAGTACTAGAATTAAATCCATTCCATAATGGTCATAAATATTTTTTATCAAAAGCACAAGAAGAAATTAAACCAGATATAACAATCGCGATTATGTCTGGTAATTTTTCCATGCGCGGAGAAGTTATGGTCATGGATAAATGGACAAGAGCTCAACTTCTTTTGCAACACAACGTGGATATTGTTTTAGAATTACCATACCTTTCAACAGTTAATAGTGCTGATTACTTTTCATATAATGCAATTAACACCTTATGTCAATTTCGAATCAATAACATTGCTTTTGGAGTCGAATTAGATGATCTATATAAACTCCAAAAAATAAAAGCAATTATTGATTCTGATATATATCAAGAAAGCATCAAGAAATATTTATCTAAAGGTTTATCTTATTCTGCTAGTAGTTATAAAGCTATTCAAGAAATTACAAATGAAGAAGATATAATTAAAAATTGTACTTTACCTAATAATACTCTAGCGATTGGTTATCTTAAAGCAATTGAAGAACTTAATCCGATAATAAATCCAACCTTGATTAAAAGAATCAATAATAATTATTATGATGAGGATATTACTCATGATAAAATAAATAGTGCTACTGCATTAAGAAGGTTGATTGCGGAAGGGATTGATATCAGTAAATACACTCCGGACATTAATTACAATTACTTTCATCCGCAAAAAACAAATGAAAATCTGTTGTTCTTACTAAAATATCTTTTTAGTGTTTTTAAGAGTAAAGATTTTACAAATATTTATGGAGTTAGTGAAGGTATTGAAAACCGCATCAACAGTTTCATTCATGATGCCCAATCATTTGATGACTTAATAAAAAATATTAAAACAAAGAGATATCCACCTAATCGTATCAAAAGATTACTATTACATATACTTTTGCAAACACCAAAAGAATATGAAAATAAATATCATCATTATTTACGAATTTTATCAATGAATGAAAAAGGTGTGAATTATCTTAATTCATTACCAAAAGAAATTAAAAAACAAATTATTACATCTTTTAAAAATCAAGATCATTATTTAGTTGATATGGAATTAAAAGCAAGTAAATTATATAGTTTACTCGTCGGAGTTCCTAATTTATACTTAAAAGAATTTAATGTTCCTTATCTTGGAGGTAAGCAATGACAATTGAACAAATAAGAGAAAAAATCGAAAATTTAGTAGATGAATCACAAAATAAAACCTTAAAAGATTTAAAAGCTATTAAACATATTGGCATTAATGATGAAACAAATGTTGTCGTTTTAATCATCGCTATTGGTGAATTAGGAGGGGATGTGGAAAAACATCTTCGACATCAACTTGCAAAAATCATAAAACTTGATTTAGGTTTTAAAGGAATTAAAATTCAATTCGAAGAAACAAAAAAAGCACCAATCAAAAATGCCAAATATATTATTATTGCTTCTGGTAAAGGTGGAGTTGGTAAATCATACATTACAGCCAACCTTGCATATGCCTTAAGAAGACAAAACAAAAAAGTCGGAATTATTGATTGTGATGTATATGGAGCAAGTATCCCCCAATTATTAGAAATTCCCATATCCGAACCTTTAGTCAATAATAATAACCTCATCATTCCTTTTACAAAATACGGAATTGAAGTAATCTCAACTGCATTCTTTGCCCAACCAGAAAAACCTGTCATTTGGCGAGGGTCAATGTTGAAATCGATGGTTCAAAGTTTCTTTACTCAAGTCAATTGGAGTCGTGAATTAGAATTTATTTTAATTGATGTCCCAACGGGAACAGGTGATGTC
>DATCKF010000107.1:0-2502 GCA_036562395.1 Bacilli bacterium | reverse complement strand
TGTCAATTGCTTCATTCATTGTTTTTCCAATAATAGATAAATAAATTTTCATTTTTGGTTCAGTTCCACTCGGTCGCATTGCAAACCATGAACCATCTGGTAAATAAAATTTTAAGACATTGGATTTAGGAAGATTAATTTGTTCTTCTTGATTAGTGTAATAACGAATTTGAGTTAAATAATCTTCATGTATAATAAAATCTAAATTTAACTCTTGATAATGATTTCTAAAATAGTTTAAAATATTGGAAATTTTTTTACTACCTTCATAACCAACTAAATTTATATTAACAACTTCATCATAGAAATACCCGAATTTCTCATATATTTCATTTAATACATCAAGAAGTGTTTTCCCTTGATATAAGTAATATGAAGCAGCTTCTAAAATACATACAACTGATTGTAATGCATCTTTATCACGGACAATATCTTTAACAATATAACCGATTGACTCTTCATAACCAAAAGCAAATTCATAGTCTTGGCTATTTTCAATTAATTTCATTTGTTCGCCGATAAACTTAAATCCGGTTAAAGTTCTCTTAACTTCTAGATCATAAGCTTTAGCTATTCTTTCGCCAATATCCGACGTTACAATAGTTGTAATAACCATTCCCGTTTTATCGAATCTCTTATTATTAACTATATAATAAATCAATATCGCCCCAACTTGATTACCACTTAAAAGTTGATATTTACCGTCTTTAGTTCTAACACATACACCAACACGATCTGCATCCGGGTCAGTCGCAATAATAATATCACTATTATGAACTCTAGCAACTTTAATTGCTTCATCAAAAGCACTAAAGTTTTCCGGGTTTGGTGAAGTTAAAGTAGTAAAGTATGGGTCATTTATCATTTGTTTAGTAACATAATTTACATTAAATCCATAACGATTAAATATTTTGCGAATTAGTTTTGTACTTGTTCCATGAAGAGGAGTAAAAGTAACATTTAAGTTGCGATAATCAATCTCAGGATGAAGCAATACTTCTTGTAACTTTTCAATATATGCTTTATCAACATCAAGGCCAATATATTCAATTTGATTATTGGCTAAAAGAGATTTCAAGTCTTGAACTTCAATATCAAAAAACTTTTCTTCATTTTGGATAATATTGATTAGTTTGTCAGATAATTCTAATGATAATTGACATCCATCTTGATCATATACTTTTAATCCATTATAACGGGGCGGGTTATGAGAGGCAGTAATCATCATTCCACCATCTGCTTGTAAATAACGAATGGCAAATGATAAAACTGGTGTAGAACGTAAATCATCAAATAAATACACCTTTACACCAACAGAAGCTAATGCTTGGGCTGCCACATAAGCAAAATCAACTGATTTTAGGCGATTATCATAAGCAATGACTGCTTTGGGTTTAGGATTAGATTCTAGTAAGTATTTCCCATAACAATAAGCAACTTTTCTTACAGTATATATATTTAATCGATTAGTCCCTGGTCCAAGAATGCCACGCATTCCTCCAGTTCCAAATACCAAATCAGTCCCAAATGCTTCTTCAATTTCTTCTTCTGAATAATCTAATAATACATTTTTCAATTCCTGATCTAAATCAGCATAATTTAACCATTGATTATATTTCTCTCTCATAACTTTTCTCCTTATTATAAACTTCTTTTCTTATTTTATATTATATTACTTCGGTCAATTGTAATCAAAGGTTTTAAGTCAGGTTCTTGTTGTTTTATTCTTTGAATAATTTCTTCTTTAAGTTTTTTAGGGTCAATATCTTTTTCAAAAGGAATTACGACATCAAACATTAAATTTTTATTTTTCTTTCCTACACCTAAGCGAACATCATGAAATCGTAAATCTTTATCAATACTTTGTAATATCTCATAAATCATTTTACGATAACGACTTAAATTTTCACATTGAGTATCAACTGGGTCAATATGAATAACTAAATTACCTAATCCTTTTTCTTTAAAGTCATATTCAATTTGATCAACAATTGCATGAGCTTCAATCATTTCTAACCGCGAATCCATTTCCACATCTACCGTCACAAATGTTCTTAGCGGTCCATAACTATGAACAATAATATCATGATATCCTAAAATTCCGTCGTAAGAATTAAGATGTGTTTCAATTTTTTCTAAGAACTCTTGACTCGGGGCTTCACCTAACAATGGTGAAACAGTTTCTTTAATTAATTTAAATCCGCTGTAAATAATAAATAAGGAAATAATAGTACCTAAATAGGCATCAATGTTAACTGAAGCAGTTTTGAAAATAATCATTCCTATTAAGACAATAGCGGTGGTAAATATATCGCTCAAACTGTCAAAGGAAGAAGCACGTAAAGATTTTGAAGAAATAATCTTAGCTACTCTACGGTAAAACATCATTTGAAATAATTTAATCGCGATAGATATTATTAAAATAATAAAGATTATATTTGAAAAATTAATAGTTTCTGGATTTATTATTTTTTGAATTGATGATTGCAATATATTTAAACC
>DATCKF010000104.1:0-6137 GCA_036562395.1 Bacilli bacterium | reverse complement strand
TGTTTACATGAATTTTGAAAATAGTCAATGGGGATCAAAAATTTTCAAGGGTACTGTCTTAGCTGCTGGAACTGATCACATCATCTTGCGTGATCTAAATTCGGAAGTGCGTTATATCTTACTAATGATTTATTTAAATTATATAACATTTGAAGAAGATATTGATTACGAATATCCATTTCGAAAGAAATCTAAATGAGATGAAAAAACTCTAATATCACTATTAGAGTTTTTTGTATTAATAACTATTTTGTATTTTGATTGTTGTTACGATTTCGACTTGTTTGTTGACGATGATTTGCATATTGACGTTCATTATCTAAATTTGGAAAATATGAATCATAGCCAAACTCATAGTCATAATCATCATTGTTTTGATTATGCTTTCTTTGCAAGTCGACGTCTGTCATCGTTTGATTTCTGCGATTTACATCGGAACCAGTGAAACTATCATTCCCAAACTCATAATTGTACTTGTTTTCATTATCTTGTCTTTGACGAGCAGTTACATTTGATTGAGTTGGGGTTTTCGCTTTTTGCCTTTGATTATCAAAATCAGTGGCACATTCCAAGTTTTTGTTTCGCTTTTTTTCGTTGTCTTTCATTTCAATCCTCCAATGTATTATTTATTAATACGCTTCTATTTTTCGCGATTAATAAACCTTTATGCTTGGAATTAAAATGCATTCGTAAATTGGTAAACGTTCAAGCGATTAACAATTAAACCTATAATAATACTAGTAATTAAGGATATTAAAACTAAAATTGCGCCATAATATAATAAAACTTCACCAATATTTAAATAAATTAAACCGATGACAAATAATTGGGTGATAATGTGAATAAATCCACCAACAACACTGATTCCGACAGCTGATAAATATTTTTTAAAAAATAAAAATAAAAAATACATTGCGAAAAAACTTAATAAACTTGCAGTTCCACCAATTATTATTGACGTAACTCCACCAAATAATAAGTTCCCAATTATGGCTTTTAATAAAACTAATATTAAACATTCTTTAAAATCAAAATGATAAATTGAAAGTAAAACTACGATATTAGCTAGTCCAATTTTGGCAGTTCTTAAAGTTGGAAAAGCTACCATTGATATTTGACGATCAAAAAACGAAAAACATATTGCAAGCGCTGAGAGAACTGATAATAAAACGATTCTTTTAATTTTAATATTTTTCATAAAAATCAACCTTTAAATAATTATACCATATTAATTAAAATAAGCAATGATAGACTTGAATGTGGAAAGGTTTTCTTGTATAATTATTTTGAGGTGATAATATGTGTGTATTTTGTAAAATTGTGAATGGAGAAATTCCTGCATATAAAGTATATGAAGATAATGATGTTTTAGCATTTCTAGATATTTCCCAAATAACTTTTGGTCATACATTAGTAATTCCCAAAAAACACTATCAAAATATCTTCGAATTAGATGAAGAAACTTCACAAAAATTATTTAGAGTCGTCAATATGATTACGAAAAAAATGCAAAAAAATTTACAAATTAATGATTTAAACATCATTAATAATAATGGTAAATTAGCTGGACAAGAAGTAAATCATTATCATATTCATTTACTTCCAAGATATGAAAATGATCAAGTCGAATTTAGTTTTCCAAAGCATGAAATTGATCATGAAAAACTTCAAGATGCTCTTAAAAAAATCCTAGAATAACCTAGGATTTTTTTATAATATCAAAATCGTAAATAATAGCCAACTTACATTTGCAAGAATTCCCGCAATACTAAAAATAATTGATCTTGTGGCTCGATTAGATACTTTTTTACTTCTAATAATAATTCCGGCAATTAAACTAACAATTCCACTTAATATTCCTAAAATCATCATTATTTCATGGATTGCAAAGATGGCAAATGATAATGATATGATACTTAGAATATATATGAACATCAAAAAGGGATTATCCTTTTCATATTGAACTGTAACTTGCTTTGGTTTTTGCTCTGCCCCACAATATGGACAATATTTACTACCTTCGCTAATCTTGTTTCCACATTTTCGACAATACATTTTAATCCTCTCCATCAATTATTTTTTTAAAGAAATCAACAGCATAACTTAAACTTTTTTTCTTGATATGTTGATTTCCATTATAAGCATCTTTTATTGCTTGATGTTCATAATAAAGTGGTGAAAAACGAATGACACAATCACTTACTTTTGTAAAGTAACGTCTTTCCGAATATTTTGTTACAATATATGGGGCAATATAAATATTTTTAAAAACATCAAGAATCGCCTTTTTCACAATCCTATACCCTTTCGAACTTGTAAGGGTAATTTTTGAAGGCTCTGTAATTTTTTCAACTCGATACTCTAAATCATATTTTTGTAAATAGTCAAGGACAGTTCTAATTACCTCAGCTGGTGTATCATGACTTGCAAGATTAAAAGTTGCATTTGTATAATAATATTTTTCATTTTCTTGAATATCAGAAAACGTTACATGTGTTTTTAAAAGCTTTCCAATTTGCACTGTATCACTATCTATATATTTTTTAATAAAAGGTTTAAAAAGATGAGGATTAGAAAACATCATCCTTTGTTTAAACTTCATATCTTTCGCAAACGTTCTTAATACTTTACCCGTATTTTTATCAATTTCGCTTTTAAAAATGTTTTTTGTTAATAAATCATTCATAAAATTCTGTAATTGAGTAATTTCTTTTTCTTTCGCAACCTGATAACGAACTGTCATTTCTCCAGTAACGCCTATTCCTACTAAAGCATGGTTACTTTTTAACCCAAAACTATTTGGATCAATAATTCCTGTTCCTTCTTCTAGAACCAAATTGAAGAATCGACCTTTTTTTAAAAAGCAACTTACGATTTTTTCATTACCTGCTTTCGTGGTTTCATCATCAACTGTCACGACTAATACTAAATTCACATTCAATTTTTTATTCTTTGCGAGTATTTCTTCAGTTGCCTTGAAAACTGTATATAAATATGCTTTTGAATCAAATGTACCATTGCCATAAAGTTCTTGACTTGTCAGATATGCTGTTTCATTTTCTAAAGTAGTATCCATATGGGTAACAAGTAAGATATGTGGCAACTTCTGATTATTCGTATCATAGGTGTAATATACATTTTCTTCAATTTTTTCACGAATAAAGTATTGATGAACTAGGGGGAAGAGTTGTTTCAATTTTTCGCGGATTAAATGATATGAATCTAAATTTACCGTTTTTATTTTTATGAGTTCAAATAATTCATTGGCATATTTATCATTTCGATCTCTATCATCTTGTAATTGCAATAAATTTGGTTTTTTATTTCTTATTAATATAGTTTTAATGATAATAAATAACCCTATAAAAATTATTGATGCAATGATTACAAGAAGAGTCATTAAAACATACTTCATTCCTACCCCCTAAAATATTTTTAATAATTCTTTAAATATTGATATAATGTTTTAACTAATACACCAGTTGCTCCATATTCTTCATTATATGAAGGTGAAGTTAAAAAACATGTACCAGCAATATCTAAGTGTATCCACTTGCTTCCTTCTTCAATAAATTCTTCGAGGAAAGCAGCTGCACCACTTGCACCCATATAACGGCCAGTAGAATTAGTTAAGTCTGCTACTTTTGATGAACGAACTTTTTCGCGGATATAATCTGTGATTGGTAATTCCCAAATATGTTCATTTTCTTGTTCACCATACTCACAAATTTTCTTAATCATTTCTTTATCATTACCAAATATACCAGTAGTATATTCGCCTAAGGCAACACATACAGCTCCAGTTAATGTTGCAATATCAATAATGATATGGCTTTTATTTCTTTGAGCATATGTTAAGGCATCCGCTAATGTTAATCTTCCTTCCGCATCCGTTGATACAATTTCAATAGTTTTTTTATTCATTGCTGTTACAACATCATCTGGAAGTAAAGCATCAGCACTAATGCGATTATCAGTGGCACAAACAATAACTTGAATATTTACCTTAAGTTTATTATTAACACAAGCTTCAAAAATTCCTAGTGCAGTTGCTGCTCCACCCATATCATTTTTCATATTGTTCATTTTTTCTTTGATACTGTAACCACCAGTATCATACATTATCCCTTTACCTATTAAAGAGATAAAATACTCATCATTTGGATTTCCTTGATAAGTTAAATGAATTAATTTGGCATCAAGAGCCGACCCTTTATTTACCCCTAAAAAGGCATTCATTCCTAGCTTTTCAATTTCATCTTTATTTAATACTTTAAGATTTATGGCCTCATTATTTAAATTATTAACTAATTCCTCGCAATAACTTACTAAATCATTAACATTTAAATAATTATATGGTTTATTAACAAGATCACGAGTATTATTAATTGCGATTGCAAGATTAACATATTCATCAATAATTCGATGATTGCAATTTTCATCATAAATACCTAAAGTAAATTTTTGATTACTTTTTTTGCTTTTACATTCATCATAATGATAATTATAACTAAATGTTGTAAGAAGCAACTTTTTTAATACTTCATCTTTAGATAAATTACCAACAAAACTATTTAAAACGACAATCACTTCATCATATAGTTTATTGGTAATTTTGGATGTAGCTTTAATTAAGTTTTGATAATTATATTCTTCTTTCTTCCCTAAACCAATCAAAAAGATTGCTTTATTTGGAAGGTTTGTAGGGAAAATTTTATTAACTGCTCCTAATGATAAATTAATTAATTTTTCATTTTTTAATTTATTTACATAACCATTAAGGGCATCATTAATATTAATTTCTTCATTATCAAAAACACCATAAACTAAAGGGATAGGACAATCTAAACTAACTTTAGTGATTAATTCCATAATAACTCCTTATTTGATGATTCTTGTACCCATATAAGGGACTAATACTTCAGGAACTGTTACTGTTCCATCTTCGTTTTGATAATTTTCTAGTATTGCAACAAGTGTTCTACCAACAGCCAACCCCGAACCATTTAACGTATGCACATATTCAGGTTTAGCATTTTTATCCCGTTTAAAACGAATATTACCTCTACGTGCTTGATAATCAAAAGCATTACTAATACTTCCAATTTCACGATATGTATTTTGTGATGGAATCCAAACTTCAATATCATATGTTTTGGCCATACCAAAGCCCATATCACCACTACATAAACTTACAACATGGTATGGAAGTTTCAATAATTGTAATACTTTTTCTGATTCTTGAAGCATTGCTTCATGTTCTTTTACTGATGTTTCGGGAGTAGTAAATTTAATTAGTTCAACCTTATTAAATTGATGAGTACGAATTAATCCTCTTGTATCGCGACCAGCACTGCCAGCTTCACTTCTAAATGCCATTGTATAAGCAACATAATTTAAAGGTAAATCTTCAGCATTAAGAATTTCATCACGATATAAATTAATTGTTGGTACTTCTGCAGTTGGATTTAAGAACCAATCAGTATTATTATATAATTTAAAAGCATCTTCTTCAAATTTCGGTAATTGCCCTGTTGCTAACATACTATTACGATTAACGATATAAGGAGGAATAATCTCTTGATATCCATTTACCGCATGTAAATCCATCATAAAGTTGATTAAGGCGCGTTCTAAACGTGCTCCTAAACCTTTATAGACAACAAAACGACTACCAGTAATCTTTGCTGCTCTTGAAAAGTCTAAAATACCTAAAGCTTCACCTATTTCATAATGAGCTTTTGGTGTAAAATCAAATTTTGTTGGTTCTAAATATTTTTTTATTTCTTTATTATCATTTTCATCTTTTCCAATAGGCACATCTTCACTTAATAAATTAGGGGTATTTAATAGGGAATTTGTAATTTTCTCTTCTATTTCTGCAATCTCTTTATCAAGTTGTTCAATTTCACTTCCTAAATGAGCAACACTTTCAAGAACTTCAGTTGCATCTTTCTTTTCTCTTTTTAATATCCCAATCAATTTTGATTTTTCATTGCGAGTTTTCTTGATTTCTTCAACTTGAACAAGTAAATCGCGGCGTTTTTCATCTAATGCTTTCACATCTCTTAAATAACTAAAATCTCCACCACGATTATTTAAATTCGCAATTACCTTTTCAACATCTTCCCGTATTA
>DATCKF010000150.1:0-3423 GCA_036562395.1 Bacilli bacterium | reverse complement strand
ATATATGACTTGGGAGTGGAATTTTGGAGAATCACCACAAATGCAATTTCAAAAATCAAAACGCTTTTTAGGTGGGTTGATTGAGTTTCATTTTAATACCGATGAAGGTAAAATTAAGGAATGTAAAATATATGGTGATTTCTTTGGCGAGAAAGATGTAAAAGATATTGAAAGTTTATTAATTAATACTCCATATCAAGAAGAAGAAATATATAAAGTTTTATCAACAGTTCCTATCAATGAATATTTTTTTAATATTTCACTAAGTGATTTAATCCAATGTATCTTTTATTAAAGGCATCCATCATGATGCTTTTTTTTATAAAACTACTAGATTATGGATATTTGTAGATTCTTGTAAAATGGTATATATAAGAGTATAATATTTTTATAAAAATTATTAAATTTTACTAGCAAAATAAGCATCTTAATTGTTATATAAGTGGCTAGTATCTATAGGAGGATATATGCTAAATAAGCAGTTAGAACGTAGCATGCAAAAACTAAAAAGACATGACTCTAGTGATTTTGATATTATTTATGAGGCTACATACAAATTAGTCTACTATATCATTTATGGCATTTTGAAAAATAAATCGCTAGCAGATGATATAATGCAAGAAGTATATATTAAAGTTTATCAAAAAATCGATCAATATCAAGAAAATACATCCCCCCAAGCCTGGATTGCTCGTATTGCTAGGAATTTAGCATTGAATGAATATAAACGCAAGCAAAAAGAAACATTAATGGATACAAATACCTTCGATCTTATTCCTGAAAAAACTTTTGATACTCCTCTTATAGACCTAGCAGTTAATATTTTATCAGAAGAAGAATATATGATTGTAATGATGTGTGTTGTTGAAAGATATAGGAGAAGAGAAGTTGCGAAAATCTTAAACCTTTCAACAAGCGGTGTTACTTGGAAGTTGAATCAAGCTTTAAATAAATTGAAAAAAGAAGTGGAGGTGCAAAATGAAAATAAGTGAACTCAAAAAATCTTTACGCAACGAAGGTAAAAACTTTGTTCCTGATCTAAAGAATCAAGTTTTAGAAAGTGTTGGATACAAAAAACATGACAAAGTTTTCTTCTTTAAACCTCGATATGCGTTATTATGTTTTGCCCTCATCATTGGTTTATTATTTTTCTTAATACCGAAAACAAATGTTAATTCCATTCTTACAATTGATATTAATCCATCTATTGAATTAGAATTAAAAGAAGATAAAGTTGTGGAAATTAGACCACTTAATGCTGATGGAAGCTTATTATTAGAAGATTTTTCTGAAAGTCTCATTAATCAAGATGTTAATTATTGTATCAATCAAATTATCATGCTTGCAAATGATTTAGGATATTTAGATGATGCTAAAGAAGTAAGATTAGAAGTAATTAATGACAACCAGAAGCAAGAAGATAAATTAAAAAATATTATTAAAAAAGGAATTTATAATAATCAAGAAATTGCAAATATCGTCATTGAAGATAATCAAGAGTTGCGACAAGAAGCTAGAAAATATAAAATATCTGTTGGTCATATGAAAATTGTCAAAAGTGCGGTTGATCTTTTAGATATAACAATTGATGAAGCATTACAATATGATATTCAAGAATTGAATAATTTAATACGTGGTAATCATGAAGAAAAAATAAAAAGAGTAAATGACAATTATCAAAAGGCAACTCAAGAATTCAAAAATAAAAAAGATCAAGCAATTACTAATTTAAATGCTTATAATAACCAAATTATACAAGAATTTAAGAATATTCGTTTGATGATCAGAAATAAAGATGATTTTAGTGAAATCAAATCTCAACTTGAAAACCTTCTAAACCAAATCGGATTCAAAGATTATAATATTACTGAAAAAAATGTCACAGAAGTTATCAATAGTGCGATTGAAGAATTTCAAGATCAAATTAATTATCAAAAAGAAGTAATTATTGATAAATATCAAGAACAAGTTAAAGCTTTTAAAATTGTTGCTCGTGATAAAATTATGAATGAAGATGAATTTGATTTTGAATTTGATGATGATTTTGAATTTAGAAAGAAAAAGTACAATCAATCAGAACAAGAAGCATTACTAATAATTAATAAAATTCAAACCAAAATTAAAGTTGCCCAACGAAACGATAAGTTAAGAAATAATCTTATGAAACAAATTACTTCTTTATATGACCAATACCAAACGTTAATCAATGATAACAAATTAAGCAACGAATTTTTAGAAAGTGAAGAAATTCAAGAGTTTGAATCATTTTATCAAAATTTTATAAATAATTACTAGCAAAATTCACTATATAATTGTTATATATGTGGAGGTTATATAGATGAAAAAAGTCATTTTATTATTAGTAATGGTAGTATTAATTGGATTATACGGTTGTAAATTAAATACTCAAGATAAGAATTATCAAAATGTTTATATTAATATTGATATTAATCCTTCAATTGAAATCATAACAGATGAGGAAGGTATGGTTTCTGCTGTCAATGCTTTAAATGAAGATGCGGAAATGTTATTACTTGATACCAATTTTGTTGGCTTAAGTGTTAATGGAACTGTTAACAAACTTTTAGAATCTGCTTTAGAATTAGGCTATTTTGAAGAAGATTTACATAATGCAATTTTAATTACTGTTGGCGCTGATACAGAAATTGAAGAAGAGATTGTTGAGGAAGAAATAGTAAGTGAAGTAGAAAAATTCATTTCTAACAAGAAAATGAAATTAGAAGTATTAAAAGAAAGTTTTGAAGCAACTGATAAGTTACGTGCTGAAGCAGAAACTTTAGGTGTAACGGTAGGAAAATTAAAACTTGCAAAATATGCTAGTGAATTTTCATCTATTCCGTTAGAAGAAGCAGTTAAATTGTCAGTACGTGAATTAAATGAGATTGTAAAAGAATCTCGTCAAGAAGTTAAAGCTTTCTATAAAACTGAACTAAAAGAAGAATATTTTGCTATTAAAGATGAATTAAGAGTAAAATATAATCAAAGAGTTACTGCTCTAATTTATGAAAAATTAGAAAACTTATCTTTAGAAGAACTCGCTACTTTATTTGCAATTAAAGACTCTCAACAATTAAAATCTTTATATAAAGCATATCTTGATGAAGTAACAGTATTATTAGAAAATGGAATACAAGAAGAACCAACAGATGATGAAGATCTTCAAAAAACAAAACAAGAATTAGAACAAAACTTAAAGGATATAATCGAAGAATTTAAAGATATCCGTGGAAAAGATAAAAGACTCATTGCTAACGAATTAAAAGAAATTCGTAAGAATCTTCAAGAAATAGAAAACAAAGTTCATCAAAAGATTCGTCAAAATGCTCATGCAAAATTTGAATTATTCTTTGCATTCAAAGATATTCGAAGAAAATATGTTAGAGAATTTGCAAAATTAGATGT
>DATCKF010000099.1:0-6126 GCA_036562395.1 Bacilli bacterium | reverse complement strand
TTGATAATCTTCATCATTATTGAAAGTATCTACTATCTTTTTCACATTTCCTTTTATAACAATAAAACCAGCAATGGTTAATATTAAACCAACGCATAAAAATATCACAATTAATTTTTTAAACATTATTAACAACTCTCTTTCTTTTAATTATTTTAATAAATTGTTTATTTATATAATTTAAGATTATTTTACTTAAATTATAAAGTTCATAAGTTAGATAAGTTAAAATGGCTCCAAATATTAATGATAAACCTAATAAGATCATAATAATACCAATATTTTCACCACTGATAAGCATGTTTATGGAATTAGTAATTCCAAAAAAGAATAATGAAACTGCTGTTATACCAATTGATAAAAATACAGCACCGATTGCGATGAGAATACCGATGAAGAGGACTGAGAATCCTATTGCAATTGGGATTAAGACAGGAGAAGTACAAATTCCTAAAATTAATATAAAGTTCCTTAATGAGTTTGTAGATTTATTTTTACTACGTTCACCTAAAAGATTAGTTTTTATTTCCGTAGTTATTTCATTTACATCTCCCAAACTACTAATTGCTTCTTCCTCACTTAAACCCATTTCTATTTTATCATCGATCATTTCTTCATAGTATTCGATAATTCTGTCAATTTCCTCTTTTTTAAAGTCTTTTAAATTAACTTTAATTTCATTTAAAAACTTAACTTTATTCATCTTTTATTTTCTCCTTTATAAATTGATAAATTTTAATCATATCTTTCCAATCTTCCAAGAAGTCATTGATATGCTTGATTCCACGATCTGTTATTTGATAATATTTCCTTAAACGGCCATTGATTTCTTTTTTATATGAGATTAAATATTTATTATCTTCTAACCTTCTTAAGATTGGATATAATGTTGATTCCGATATTTCAACAATCTCTTTGGTGTCTTGAATTAATTTGTATCCATAGCTATCCTCTTCAACAAGCACAGCTAAGACACATATATCTAGTAATCCTTTCTTGAGTTGTATTTTCATAGATACCTCCTATTAGCACATATTATACATTACATAGTATTATATGTCAAGAGGTAAAATAAAATTATTAAATTTATTAAAAAAAGCAGAATAAATCTGCTTTCATCATGTGATTTCTTATCGTGATTATTTATATTTTTGATATGTGTATGCTTTATATAATGTGGAGGATGGCAACTTTTAGATATAGTGCTTCATCGGTTCCGATAAGTGTTGCATGATCTTTCCCTTGCGTTCTCAGTTCAACAAGTCTAGCATTAACGCCTGTAGCAGCAACACTTTCCTTTATCATCTCAAGGAAAAGATTTAGTGTAAGGTGTTGAGAACAACTACATGTGATGAGATATCCACCTTTGTTAATTTGTTTCAAAGCTAGCATGTTAATATCACGATAACCATGATAACCTTCCTTAACCGTATCCTTTGATTTTATAAAGGCTGGTGGATCAAGAATGATTACATCGAACTTTTGACGTTCTTTCTTATATAGACGAAGTTGTTCAAAAACATCAGCTTGGACAGTATTGATGTTTGTAAAACCATTAAGTTCTGCATTTCTACGAACGGATTTTATAGCTTCTTCACTGATATCAACAGCAGTGACTAATGATGCTCCATATTTACTTGCGCAAAGGGAAAATCCACCAACATTACAGAAGCAGTCAAGAACAGTCTTATCTTTCACGTAATGTTTTATATTATCGCGATTTTCCTTTTGATCTAAGAAATACCCAGTCTTTTGACCATTCATGATGTCGATTCCAAGTTTGATGCCATTCTCTTCGATAATCACATTTGATGGTACTTCTCCATATAGGATACCTTTAACTTCCTCGAGTCCTTCTTTTTTACGAACGGGAACATCGCTTCGTTCATATATTCCTTTGGGTTTGAAAAGCTTAACAAGTATTTCGACAATCATTTCTTTTCGTACTTCCATACCTAGAGATAGAAATTGGACAGAAAGATAATCCCCATATTTATCAACAATTAACCCAGGAAGAAGATCGGATTCCCCAAAGACGACGCGATAGTTATTATCGTAGCCTAAACTTAGGCGATAGTCATTTGCATTTTTGATACGATTGTAAAAGAAGGAGCGATCAATAGGCGTTTCATCACGAGAGAGGAGACGTACAATAATTTTTGACTTATGATTGATGTATCCATAACCAATAAATCGTCCATCATGTGCTTGCACTTTCGCAATACTACCTTGTACATCATGACCTTCTATTTTTAAGACTTCATTCGCATAAACCCATGGGTGTCCTGCAAGGATACGTTTTTCTTCACCTTTTTTTAGTGTCAGTATATACATTGTTTCCTCCACTTGTTTTCTATTTTTAATTAATATAAATATTACTACATATAATTATAACAAAAATGATAATTTATTTTTTAGGATTTAGTAATTATAAGCACATAATATTATATCCTATATTGAAAAATTAACATAGTAAAATATGCAAGATATTTTAAAAAAGTTTGATACAGTGTATCAAACAAATTTTTAATCTATTTAGAGATCAATACCAAATAATATCTTAACTAAATAACCTACAAGGAAAGATAAAACCGCAACCCCTAAACTTATTATCATCATCTCACCAAATCGCTTTTTAAAGTTTAATCTTTTCGCAACACTAATATAAAAGTTAAAAAATAGGATAATGAAGATGACAACAAGTAAAGTAATTGAAAGAGATAGATAGATGCTTGGGACATTTAATCCAAAAATATTAAATACTTTATCTGGAATTATAAGATAAGGAATTATCATTAATATGACAGTTATGATATATGCAAATCCAGTGTATAAAGCCGATTTCAAAGCTTTTCCTTGACTTTCCCCTTGTTTTGTTGATAAGTATTCTGAACTTGCCATTGAAAGTGATGCAGCGATACCAACAATTAAGCCTGAAAAAGCAACGATTTTTGCATCTGCAAGTCCAAATGTTAAACCAGCAAGGGTTCCAGTTAATTCTACTAAAGCATCATTTAATCCTAATACCATTGAACCAACATAGTTTAACTTTTCTTCATTAAAAGCATCGATTAACATTTCTTCGTGTTCAACTTCATCTTTTATTAAATTATCAATATTATTTACTTTTCCTTGTAATTCTTGATAAAGATATTGAGTTTTATGTTCTCCTCTTTCCATCAAGCGAATACCAAAGGTAATTCCAAAAATAATTGATAAGAAATAATAAAATGTCAATTGTAATTTATTTGGACGTAAATCAACATTCGATAATTTTTTCCAAAAGTGATAGTGTCTCCATTCATCTTGAGCTATTTTTTTGAGAACTTCCTTGTTATGTTCATCTTTTTGCTTATTAGCTAGTTTTAAATACAAATAATGATCAGTAAGTTCTCGTCTTTGCAAGAACTTTATATCTTTAATTTGTTTTGATGTTAACATCATTAAAATCACTCCTTTTCATAAATTATATCATAAATTAAAGTTATTTCCTAGTTATATGAATTATGACTTTAATATAGTATCTAACAAAACAAGAAATTTATAAAGTAAACATAACTTGATAATAAAAAAGCTAAACCATTTAAACGGTTTAACAATAATTATTCTATAATTATATTACTAAATCAAACCTAGTTTTATTTTACTATCTAATTCCCATAAAGCTGTTCTATTACTATCATATTTTAGTCTTTTAGCAGCTGTTTCATAATCGACCCATTCATACTTTGTATGCTCATGAGATAATGTTAAATTAATTGATTCTACCATAACAGCAAAAGAGTATTCAGGAATAATCAAGCAATCTTCTCCCCAAATTCTTTTTGCATCTTTAAAACAATATGTAGGTATGCTACTTTGAGTGTCCAATGCAATATAGTTATAATACATATCGATATTTGCTTCTTCATATGCTTCACGCTTTGCTGCTGATAATATAGATGGATCATAATCTTCTCCACCGCCAGCAATAAATTGCCATATATCCATATCACTCCTATAGAAAATACAGTATTTTATGATATCTTTTTCTATATGATACGGAATAACTAATACTTGATATTTTGCTCTTGCCATTTTTCTTTACCTCGATAAATCTTAAGATGAAATATTTATTATTATTTTTTAGTTAGAATATCCAGACAGTGATGTGATGCACCTATTAAATCTTGCCTTTCGCAAATACTCAAATGGTATTTTAAATAAATATTATATGTTTCTTCATCCATATCATCAATTACTTGCCTAATGTATCTTGTTGCTCCATCTGTTGCAATAAGTTTATCTCTTTCAATATTAAAATAAGAGTTAATCCTATTAATATCTTCAATTCTTACTAATTCAAATATATCTTTTGCTGTAGATTTGCAATGAAAATCCTCAGTAAGCATATTTTTCGCAAGACATTCTTTAATATTATTTCCAACAAATGCATAGGTGATAACTGTAGCTTCATTCAAACAATAAGAGACCATTATTTTACCATATTTTTTAGTGACTCTTATTGCTTCTTTTAAACATTGAATTTTATCTTCATCATTATACAAATGATACATTGGGCCTAAAACTAATGTTAAATTAAAAGTTTCATCGTTATAGCGTGATAAATCTAAAGCATCCCCTTGATCAACTTGAATATTGTCATTTGGTTGAATATAAGAATTTAATATGTCAATATTGTGTTGTACAAGTTCAATTGCATTCACCTGATATCCTTCACGAGCCAAAGTTAAAGCATATCTTCCCGTGCCAGCACCGACTTCTAAAATTCGCATGCCTGGTTGTAAATAGTCGTGAATATACTTCATAGTAGTTAGATATTCAATTTTACCATGTTTAGATTCTAGTCGGCTTTGTTCATTATAATTTTCATAGTATTTAATTAAATAAGATATATCTCTCAAATTTGCACCCCTAAAATATTATATTAATTATTGTATCATAAATAATTAAATGTTTGTATACTTAAAGATGTACTATAAACAATACTATTTCAGTTTGTCTTTTATATTTCTGTGAATATATGATTTTTTGATATAAAAAGAGTTCACATATTACTCATAATTAGTAACTTGTAGACTTATGTTGATAAGAAAAGGACTCTTAACATTTTATCGTTATAACAAATTAATATTATATATCCATTTCCATGACATAAAAAATTTACTCCATGTAGGGTTCCCGGTTATTTTAAAACCTGATTTTTCATAAAGATGCAATGCAACTTTATTACTTTCATGAACAAATATCATAATATTTGAATATTTTCTTTCTTTTTTAAATTTATCGATTATACATTTAACTGCTTCTTTCGCAAACCCTTGATTTTGATAATCATCAGCAATAAAAAATTCACTAAAACTATATTTGTTATTAAGTTCAAGTAAGATAACCATTCCCACCATTGTATCATCATTATAAATACCATAAGCGACAGAATTATCACGGTGAACATAAGCAAGACCTATAACCCACATTGGACTTCCAACATATTTAGTGCTTTCTCGTTTTAATGACTCACATTCACCTAAATTTGATTCTGTAATTCTCTTAAATGGATACTCATGTTATTACCCCTATTGTTATTTATCAATATGATGTTTTTATTTACTTACTTCTTGTAAATAAAATAAAATACCTGCTAAGTCAATATCAGAAAATAATTGCTCATTTTCATGTACCAATGAATTTAATTCATTTATACTTATCCATCTTGCATTTAACGAACAATCACCCACATCTTTAAGAACTCCTTTTGCTTCACATCTAAAATATACCCCCATTGAATCAACAGGTCCACTAATGGTTTGATAAACTGCGAAAGGACGAATGCACTCCATTGAAAAGGCTTCAGCTTTTTTACTTGTTTTTATCATATTTGCTTCGCCATCTACGAAAGTTACTTCAAGTCCTGTCTCTTCATAAACCTCTCTTTTTACTGCATCAATAAGAGATTCAAATTCGTTAACTTGTCCACCAGGTAGTTCTAGTCTGCCAGAATCTCCAGGTTTATTCCTAATCTGAACTACGATTTCAGTTGTATTTTTATTGTATCTTTCAATAATTGCTCTTGCGTTAACATAGATCATATTTTTATATCCTTTCATTTTATATAGAATTATCTTC
>DATCKF010000149.1:0-8880 GCA_036562395.1 Bacilli bacterium | reverse complement strand
TGTTCTATTCAGATAATGTGGATCAATAACATTTTGAGCAATATTAACACAATGATCGGCAATTCTTTCAAGATTTGCTAAGATATCAACATAATGAATATCATCAAATGATAATGTTCCGTCGCCAATCATTGCTAATTGGGCGCTACGATATTTTCTTTCTAAGGTATCAATTTCTTCTTCGACTTTTAAAATATTCTTTGCGATTCTCACATCATTTTTATTAAAACTATCGATTGCTTTATTAAGCTGGTTTGAAACTTGATCAAAGAAATAATTAAGATTATTTAATAATACTTCTACTGTTTTCACATTCGAATCATATCGCGATTTAAAGAATTCAACAAGATTAACACTATGATCTCCAATACGTTCAAAGTCACGAATCGTATCAATATAAGTCGCCTGCATCATGCCAATTTCCGCACTTAATGAATTTGTTTCAATTTGAACAAGATAATCATGAATTTGATGATCATAATCATCTATTATATCCTCTAATTTTATACACCTATCAAAATATGTTTCATTATTTTCATTTAGATAATTACGTGCAACTTCAACCATTTCTTTTGCAATATCCCCCATTTCTAAGATGCATTCCTTAGCAGCTTTTAGTGCTAATACAGGGGTTGCTAATAAGTCGTAATTGAGTTTTGATAGGGTTGTTGAAAGAGGTTTGATTGGAATGATTTTATTAATTAAAGTAACAAATTGATTTATAAAGAAGAATAGGATAATAGTGGTAATAATGTTAAAAGCGATATGAGCTAAAGCAATTGTCATTTTTGAGCTTGGGGTTAAAAATGTTGCTTCAATATTGGCCATTAAATTTGCATATAATCCGAAAAATATTAAGAAGAAAAGGGTTCCTAATGTATTAAAGAAAAGGTGAGATAAAGCTGCTTGTTTAGCTTGACGATTACTACCAATGGAAGCAATAATAGCTGTAACTGTTGTGCCAATATTTGATCCTAATAAAATTCCTAATGCCACTTTGATTGGTACTTCACCAGTTTCATATAATCCTTGCAGGATTCCTATAACAGCTGATGATGATTGAATCACCCCAGTAACTATTGTTCCTGTCAATACACTTACGATAACATTATGTTCAAGGGAAGTCATAATGTTAATAAACCAAGGATGGGTGGTGATGACTTTAAAACCAGAACCCATTAAATCTAATCCTAAAAATAACATTCCAAAGCCAACAAGAATATAGCCAATCATATCGATTTTCTTTTTATTGATAAAAAAAATCAAGATTGCCCCGATTCCAATAATTGGAAGTGATAATTGTTCAATTTTTAATCCAACTAAAAAAGCAGTGACGGTTGTCCCGATATTTGAACCCATAATAACTCCAACTGCTTGGGGAAGAGTCATGAGCCCCGCTGTAATTAATCCTATCACGATGACGGTTGTTCCTGATGATGATTGAATAATAGCGGTAATGATAATACCAGTAAAAATTGCTTTTAGTGGGGTGCTAGTTGCTCTTTCGATTAATGCTTTTAATCTTTTTCCAGCAATATTTTTTAATGATTCACTCATTAAATTTAAACCGAACAAAAAAATACCTAGTCCACCTAAAACAAAAAAAATAATCTCGATATTGGTATTGGGATTAAATACTTTGCTATCAAAAAAACTTATAAGAAACATAATTCAACTCCTCGATAGTTTGTTTTCCCCCCATTATGCCAAGTTAATTATATATTAATTAAAAATTGATGTAAATATATTATTGTCTTTAATATCGTTTTCATAACTATCTAGATTTAAGAAAATAATAAATTACCTTTTATTAGTATAGAAAATATGATATAATTATTATATATGATGTAAAGGGAAGGAGGATCATATGGCATATAAAGCATTGTATCGTGCTTATCGTCCGCAATTATTTCGTGAAGTAGTAGGACAAGAAGCGATTGTGAAGACATTGCAAAATGCAATTGCAAACAATAAGATTTCCCATGCTTATTTGTTTTGTGGTCCTCGTGGTACAGGAAAGACAACAATCGCCCGCATTTTTGCAAAAGCATTAAATTGTGATAATCAACAAATGTATGAACCTTGTGATCATTGCAAATCATGCTATGAAATTACTGATAGTATTAGTCCTGATGTTATCGAAATTGATGCTGCAAGTAATAATGGTGTTGAAGAAATTCGCGATATCAGGGAAAAAGTAAAGTTTTTACCTAGTGGTGCGAAATATAAAATATATATCATTGATGAAGTTCATATGTTAAGTACAGGTGCATTTAATGCCTTGTTAAAGACATTGGAAGAACCTCCTCAACATGTCATATTTATCCTGGCAACAACCGAACCGCAAAAGTTACCCCCAACAATCATTTCACGTTGTCAACGTTTTGATTTTAAAGCACTAACAGTTAGTGAAATATCGAAACGAATTCGTCTTGTTTGTGCTGATGAAGAGATTGAAATCAGTGAAGAAGCTGTCAATGCTATTAGTGAAGCAGCGGAAGGGGCATTGCGTGATGCATTAAGCATCTTAGATCAAGCAATATCATATAGTGATGATGTTGTTACCATTGAAGATGTTAACGTTGTAACAGGAAATTTAAGTTATGATAAATTAATAGAACTTGCATCACATTTTGCAAGTGGTGATGTCACAAAAGCATTAGAAACAATTAATGATTTAATAGATTTAGGAAAAGAAGTAAATAAAATTGTTTCTGGTTTATTACAATTTTATCGTGACATGTTGTTATATCAAAATATTGATGCTAGTTCTTTGATGTATTATAAATATATTTTTGGAAAGGTTGGATTTATCGACTTAGCAAAATCGACATCACCTGAAAAAATCTTTTATTATTTAGATATTTTAAGTGATGTCCAAATGAAAATCAAATATTCAACAACCCCACGAATCTATTTGGAAGTTGCAGTTATTAAAATGATTAATATGAGCAATGAAGAATTAGATTTCAAATCACGACTTGATGCTTTAGAAAATACAATATCAAATCTAAATCAAGTGGGGAGTATTGAAATTG
Source organism: Bacilli bacterium (assembly GCA_036562395.1). Lineage (GTDB taxonomy): Bacteria > Bacillota_I > Bacilli_A > ML615J-28 > CAG-698 > DUOT01. Next base: position 5,842 of record DATCKF010000149.1, on the reverse strand, counting down.
ATAACGATAAAGTAAACTTACTAGAATTAAAAATCAATAAAGTGATTGATGAACTGCATAAACTTGAGATACATAAGATTGCGGAAAAAGTTAATAACCTTGAAAATCAATTTGATGATAAGGCATTAAAAGATATTCATCTTGAAATTGAAGAAATCAAGGAAAGATTAGATAAGCTAATGTTGTCTTCAAGTAATGGCGCAAATATGCAATTATCTAGTCTAATTGATGATGTTAATAATCTTAAACTGTTAATAACAGATATAAAAAATCAACAATATGATAATAATATAAATCATAACGAATATAAAGATATTAGAAATAAACTGAATACACTTGAAAAAATCGTTTATCAAATTGCCGCAGGAAAACTTTCACAAAAAGATGAACCAACAAAAAAGGTAAAAGTTTGTCCAGAACAAATTGCTTTATTTGAAAATGACTTAACACCAATTGAAGATATTAAGGCGAAAGAAATTAAAGTCGATTTTAAAGATTTAAGCAAAAAAACTTCTAATACTGATTCTACTAAAGATAATTTAGTTCCAAACGAAACAGTTGAGGAAAATACTCAAGATAATAAAGAAGATGTCGATAAAGAAAAAATATGTGAGCAACATGTACAAAATAATGAAATAGCATATGAATCAAATGTTGAAGAAAGTTTAGAAGAAGCAATAGTTCAAAATATTCAAAATTGTGAAGAAGACGATTCTATAGAAGAATCAATTGAGCAAAATGTTCAAGAAAATAAAGAAGATTTAAAGCCTAATGCAGAATCTACTACTTCAAACAATCAAGAACTGATTGAAGAAGATTTATTTAAAGAAGAAAAACAATTAATAAAACAAGAATTACAATCGATCAATAAAAAAGCTCCTCAAGAAGAAGAAAAAGGAGATCATTATCAATCTTATGATATTAGGATTGTTGAAAACATCTTAAATCAAGCTTTTAGCCATGAAGCACGTGCGGATATGGTTAGGATAAATAAATTATGGGCGGAACTTGAAAAAGATGTTGATCCAATTAATTTGGGGATTGCGGAAATGTTGAAAGATGGAAATGTCGTTGCTGTTGGTAATAAAGAGTTTATCATTACATATAAAACTGCTGCATTATGTAATCAAGTAATGCGTTCAAGTTTTAAAAATAAAGCTTTAGTCATTTTAAAAAATAAATTAGGTGATGAGTATAACTATATTGCGTTACCGGAAAAAATATGGTTAGAAAAACGACAAGAATATATTGATCAATATACAATTGGGATTAAATATCCAAAATTAAAACCAATTAATGACCCAGAGCTTGTTATATATTCGCAAGAATATGTTGATCCGAAAGACCAAATAATTGATAAACTTAAATCAGTGTTTGGTGATGATATCGTTAATGTTGAATAAGGAGGTTACTATGAATCAACAATTACTTAAACAATTAAAAAAAATGCAAGCGGAAATGATCGCTGCGCAAAAGGAAATTGAAGAATCAGTTTTTGAAGCTTCTGCAGGAGGTGTTGTGACTGTTGAAGTTACAGGAACAAAAGAATTAAAAACGATAAATGTTGATGATGATTTTGAAGTTGAATCAAATGAAGATATTAAAATGTTATGTGATATGATTGTTGCTGCATGCCAAAAAGCATATGATGATATTGATAAGACAACACAGGAAAAACTCGGTAAATATAATTCAATGCTTGGCGGTGGGCTCTTCTAATTAAGGAATTATATGAAGTTCCCAAATAGTTTAGAGAAGTTGATAAAGCATTTTGAGTTATACCCCGGAATTGGTCCAAAAACAGCGGAACGATTAGCTTTATTTACTATCACAAAACTGTCAAAAGATAATGTGAAAGCATTTAGTGATGCATTAATGGATGCAATCGAAAATATAAGCCATTGTAAGTTATGTGGGGCAATAACTGATAAAGAAATATGTGACATATGTTCTGATCATGATCGTGCAGCTAAATTAATGATTGTCGAGAATAGTAAGGATATTTTTTCTTTTGAAAAAACGAACGCATATCAAGGAAAATATCATGTCCTCAATGGAACGATATCACCACTGAATGGAATTGGACCTGACGATCTTAATTTACATACAATCATAAATCGCATTAAAGATGAACAAATTAAAGAAATAATAATCGCACTTCCTTCAACAATCTCCGGAGAAATGACTTGTACATATATTCAAAAAATGCTTGAAAATCAAGGAGTTTTAATATATCGCATTGGGTATGGTTTGCCTGTAGGGGCAGATATTGAATATGCTGATGAAATTACATTAATAAAAGCACTTGAAGGAATAAAAAAAATATAGTATAATATTACCAAAGGGATAATGGAGATTTTTATGAATATTATTAATGATATCAATGCCAAATTTTCAAGTTATTTCAAACCAATTTGGGATAAAATTGTGCAATTTTTAAGTAGAGGGGAAGATTATTATCTTCTTTATGGTGTCATCGCCTTATTAATAGTTATCATCATATTGCCAGGACTTTTATGGTATTTAAAAAAGCATCCTAAATTTTTTGCGTTCATAATCTTTTTATTAGGTATTGTTGTGGCAATATGGTATTTCCTGATATTCAAAAAATAAACTGGATTATATTTATATCCGGTTTTTTGTGCTTTACAAAGGTTATAAAGAATTTAAAATATATTTCATGCAAGGAGTAAGTCTATGGTTAAAGAATTAGAAAAACAAGAAGAATACATCGAACAACCTAGTATTGATGTTCGTCTTCAAAACGTCACGAAAATATTTGTTGATAAAAAAGGACACGAGACTAAGGCTGTCGATGATTTTAGTATCGTAATACCTGGGGGGAAATTGATTGGTCTTTTAGGTCCAAGTGGATGTGGAAAAAGTACAACCTTATATATGATTGCCGGATTACTAAGACCAACAGAAGGACAAATTTTCTTTGGTGAAGAAGATGTTACCTTACTTCCACCTGAAAAACGGGGAATTGGTTTGGTGTTCCAAAATTATGCTTTATATCCGCATATGACTGTGCGCCAAAATATCATGTTTCCTCTTGAAAACTTAAATTATCCAAAGGAACAAATTAATGTATTGACTGAAGAAATGGCTAAACTTGTAAATATTGAGGAATTATTAGATCGTAAGCCTGGACAACTATCTGGTGGGCAACAACAGCGTGTCGCTATCGCTAGAGCGCTTGTTAAAAAGCCTCGAGTATTATTGCTGGATGAACCATTATCAAATCTTGATGCTCGTTTACGTTTACAAACTCGAGAAGAAATTAAGAGAATTCAAAAAGAAACAGGCATTACGACAATCTTTGTAACTCATGACCAAGAAGAGGCAATGAGTATTTCTGATGAAATAGTTGTGATGAATTTTGGTGTACGTCAACAGATGGACATGCCTCAAGTTGTATATGATGATCCAAAGAATTTATTTGTTGCAAAATTCTTAGGTAATCCACCAATTAATGTTACTGAAGGGTATATTGAAAATAAACAATTAAAACTTATTAATGGAACAATGCTTGAAAATCTTGATGCTCCAAATCAAAAAGTATATATTGGCATTCGTCCAGAATTCTTTGAAATTGATGATAAAGGTGTCATTTCTGCAACCATAGAACTTGTTGAACATATCGGTCGTGATACGATGGCATTATGTGTAATTGATGGTTATAATCAATCAGTACGAGTGATAATTGCTGAAGGACGTCACTTACAACCAGGACAACATATTAATCTTGGTTATCGAAAGATCTTTGTTTTTAATAAAGAAACAGGAGAGAGGATTAAATAATGCTTGACTATAAAAAAGATGGTAGGAAAGCATTACTTGCCTTAGCACCTACCTTAGTATTAATGGCTATTTTCACTTTCTGGCCAATTATCAGTACTATTATTACTTCTTTCATGGAAGGTTACACTTTTAATGTTTGGTATGACACGCGTTATGCATATGGTTGGATTGAACATTTTGGTGAGACAATTATCCATCAAGAGTATAATGAATTGGGAGAACCAACTGGAGAAATAACGAAAATCTATTTTGGGTTTGGATTTGGAAATTATGTAAAGTTATTTAAAGATGATATCTTTATCTTAGCATTAAAAAATACCGCAATAATGGTTATTATTTCGGTTCCATTAGCAGTTATTATTGCTTTATTAATTGCTGTTGCTTTGAATGGTATCAAGAAATTCCAAGGATTTTTCCAAACATTATATTTCTTGCCTTATGTTACAAATACAATTGCGTTAGGTTTGGTCTTTTCAGCAATGTTTTCAGCAAAATCAGGATTAGTAAACTCGCTGTTAATATCGTTGGGAATGGAGCCGGTTGCATGGGTTAATGCCCTAGGAAATGATATTTATCCGACTCGAGAATCAGCTTTATTTGTTATTACTTTATATACGATATGGAGTGGACTTGCATTTAAGATTTTAGTCTTTTTATCAGGAATGCAAAGTATAGATAAGCAATATTATCAAGCTGCACAAATAGATGCAACACCCAAATGGCGTGTATTTACAAGAATTACTGTACCTCTTTTATCACCAATGATTGCATATATTACGATTACATCGTTTATAGGGGCATTTAAAGCATATACTCAAGTAATTTCTGTCTTTAATAATCGATATGGACCAGCAAGTAATCCAAATATGTTAATTACGGTTGTTGGTTATATATATGATGCGTTAGCACAAAAACAAGCAATGGGCAAATTAGCGCAAGCTTCGGCAGCATCGTTAGTATTATTTGCTATTATAATGGTCATCACGATGGTCCAATTATGGATAAATAAAAAGAAAGTTCATTACTAAGGAGGTGTAAAGATGCAACAAGAATTATACATGACAGAAGAAGAGTATCGTCGATATCGTATAAAGATGATCTTTTCAAAAATAGGTATCTATACTTTCTTAGTATTAATTGCCCTTTTTATTGTTATTCCATTTTATTGGATGATTGCAACAGCATTGCGTAGTACAAACGAATTAGGAAATCCAAGTATATCATTTTTCCCTAAAGAGTGGCATTTTGAAAACTTTATTGGTGCATTAGATTATGCTGCAGATCGAAGTGCCAATTTCTTTAGATTTTATCTAAATACAATAACCGTTGGTGCTTTAACAACCATCTTATCAATGATAACGGTTATACTTGCAGCTTTCGCCTTTGCGCGTTTACGTTTTCGTGGGCGTGATGCATTGTTTTCAATTTTCCTTGCAACAATGATGATCCCTGGTGAAATATATGTTATTAGTAATTTTGCTACTATTTCCGCATTTGGTTTATTAAATACATATGCTGCAATGGTTATTCCATTTATAGTTGATGTATTTTATATCTTCTTTTTGCGACAAACATTTATGCAAATTCCAAATGAATTATATTTAGCTGCAAAAGTTGATGGAACTAGCGATTTTAAGTATTTATGGAAAGTGATGATTCCAATGTCTAGAGCGACCATCACAACAATCTTTATCTTAAGTATGATGGGGACTTGGAATGCTTATGTATGGCCTAATTTAGTGGCTACGGAGCCAGAAATGTATTTAGTAAGTAATGGATTACTTAGAATTTATCAAGATATTGATGGGGCAGGAGAAATTCTTAATTATCAAATGGCAGCTGCAACCATGGTTACTGTGCCTTTATTAATTGTCTTCTTATTACTGAAAAAGTACATTATGAGAGGCGTTTCACGAAGTGGAATTAAAGGTTAAATGATAAATAAATTATAAAGAAAGGAAAGTAGGAGAATGAAAAAAGTTTTATCTTTAGTAATTGTTTTAGTTGCTGTTTTTGCCTTATCAGGTTGTAACAAAGG
>DATCKF010000097.1:0-3299 GCA_036562395.1 Bacilli bacterium | reverse complement strand
TGTTTATTTAGTCCAAGATACTGAGGTTGTCAATGAAGCAATCAGAAGGCATGATTTATGGCCATCAGCAGCATCAGTCCTTGGAAAAACGTTGACAATGGGCCTAATCATGGGAGCAATGTTAAAAGGGGATGAAGCATTGACAATTAAAATTAATGGTAATGGACCATTAGGTAATATTATTGTTGATGCAAATGCGAAAGGGGAAGTCAAAGGATATGTCGATAGACCCCATGTGAATTTTGTAAAAAATGGGGGAGGTTTTGATGATAAGAGTGCAATTGGTGTCGATGGCTATATTGATATCATCAAAGATTTAAAATTAAAAGAATCTTTTACCTCATCAATCGCCTTATCAGGAGATTTAGCATATGACTTCACATATTATTTTTTGGAAAGCGAACAAACTCCTTCAGCCCTATCTTTAGGAATTTTAATTGATGTCGATAATACTTGTAAAGTTAGTGGCGGAATGATTTTTCAACTTCTACCTAATGCTTCAAATGAAACCATTGAAATACTTGAAAGAAAGATAAAAGAAGTTGATACAATGTCAAAACTACTGCAAGATTATTCAATAGATGAAATATTAAAAATCTTATTTGATAAAGATTATATAATATTAGAAAAAAAGGATGTCTTCTTTAAATGTAATTGTTCAAAAGAATCATTCTCTCGCGGACTCTTGACTCTAGGTGTTGATGATTTAACACAACTATTAGAAGAAGATAAACAAATTGAAACTGTATGTCATTTCTGTACAAACAAATATTTATTCAATGAACAAGAAATAAAAGATTTAATTAAGGAGATTAAAGATGGTAAATAAAGAATATATTTTAGAATTTGCAAAGAAAATATTAATGATTGATAGCCCTAGTGGATATACAAAAAATGTGATTAACTTTTTAATATCTGAATGCGAATCAAGAAAATTAGATTACACGAAAAACAATAAAGGAAATTTAATTATTTCTATCCCTGGTGAAAGTGATTATACATTAGGATTAAGTGCTCATGTTGATACATTAGGAGCAATGGTTAGATCAATTAAAAGTGATGGAACTTTAGCTTTCACAACCATTGGTGGACCAATATTACCAACATATGATGGAGAGTATTGTAAAGTATATACTCGTGAAGGAAAAGTATATAATGGGACCTTTTTATCTGATGCTCCTGCTGTTCATGTCTTTGATAAAGCGCGTACTCTTGAACGTAATACTGAAAATATGCATATTCGTCTTGATGAAGTAACAAAATCAAAAGAAGATACCCTTGAATTAGGAATAAATCCTGGAGATTTTATTGCGATTGATCCGAAAACAGTCATTATCAATGATTTTATTAAATCACGATTCCTTGATGATAAAATTAGTGTTGCCATTCTTTTTGGATTAATTGATTATTTACAACGCAATTATATTACCCCAAAAGTTAATCTTAAAATCATCATTTCAACATTTGAGGAAGTTGGACATGGTGCAAGTAATATTCCCGAAGTTGATGAATTAATTTCTGTTGATATGGGCTGCATTGGTTTAGACTTGAGTTGTACTGAATATGATGTATCTATTTGCGCAAAAGACTCATCAGGTCCATATGATTATGATATCACATCTAATTTAATTCAATATGCGAAAGTTTTGAATCTCAATTATGCTGTTGATATTTATCCATTCTACTCATCTGATGCATCTGCTGCATTAAGAGCAGGTAATAACATCAAAGCAGGGTTAATCGGTCCTGGTGTAAGTGCTTCTCACGGAATGGAAAGAACACATTGGCATGGTGTTTTAAATACATTAAAATTATTAATCGCTTATGTAACAAAAAACTCGAATAATTAGAATTTATTAATCCATTATTAACTACTTGATATATTTACAAAACATATTATATAATATTAATTTCTTTGTGAGGTAGACAATATCAGGAGAAATCCTTGCGTCTTCCACGGAGCTGTAAACTCAGCTAGCGAGATGGAGGGATAGGCGCACCTCCCGCAAAGACAATTTATTAAAGCACTCGTTTCAGAGTGCTTAATATTGGATTTTATTTATTATTGACCAATTCTTTTAATACTTTATGTAATTTACAAAGTGGTAATCCGACAACATTATAAAAATCGCCTTCGATTCTTTCTATAAATTTTCCAAATACACCTTGAATCCCATAACCACCAGCTTTATCATATGGTTCATTGGTAGTAATATATTCGTTTATTTCTTCATCGGTCATTTTTGTAATATATACTTTCGTTTCCTCTACAAACTCAACTCTTTTATCTTTATAATTACAAACTACGGCTGTATAAACAAAATGACTATTTCCTTGCAATAAAGTAATCATCCTTTTTGCATCTTCATGATCTTTTGGTTTACCGATTATTTCATTATTACAAACAACAATTGTATCAGCACATATAATTAAATCATCATGATATTCTTTTATTATCGCATCAGCTTTTTTCTTGGCTATTGCTAAGACTTTTTTTATTGCATCATTTTCTTCAACATCTTCATTAACTTCACTTGGTTTTACAATGAACTGATAACCTAACATTGATAACAATTCTTTTCTTCTTGGTGATTTCGAACCTAAAATAATTCGCATATGACACTTCCTATTATAAATAATATTTACTTTTAACTATTATTGGATTATAATTAATTAGAGGGATTAATATGGATGATGAAAAATATCAAATAAATTATCAAAAACTTGATGGCTTAAAAAGACAACCAAAGAAAAGTAAAAAAGATTTGATTTTTACTGTTGGTTTCGAAAAACCAGTTTCAATTTGGATGTGGTTACTTGTAATTGGTATACCAATTATTATATCACTTATTCCCATTGTAGGTCCATATCTAAGCTTAATTCTCCTATTAGGATTGGCTTTTTATTTTGATTTACCGAAGAATGTGAAAAATTATGCAAAAGCAATGGTTATTATCAATCTTTTCTTTTTCTTAATCATGATAATTGATATGATTGTGAGGAGAGAATTATGAAATACGACAATGATGATTATCAAATGAACTTTGATAAGATCGATGATTTTGCGGCTAATAAACATCATAATTCCGATTATCAAGATCAAGATAATGAATCACCTTTATCAATATGGTTTTGGCTAGGGGTAATCTTAATTACAAACATAATTCAGATAATTATCCCGTTTATTGGCTATATTATTTGCATTATTACTTTTCTTATTATCGGGATGTCTATAAAAAAGTATGGAAAAACATTTCAAAACTTTGCAAGAGCAGTATTAATAATTGATATAATTAGTT
>DATCKF010000095.1:0-6477 GCA_036562395.1 Bacilli bacterium | reverse complement strand
AGCATATACTAACTATAGGAGGATATATGAGAAATTTGCATCGTCTAAAATGTGGAGAAAAGGGTATAGTGCAGTGCTTAAAAGGTCAAGGTCCTATTCGTCGTCGAATTATGGATATGGGAATCACTAAAGGGACGATGGTGGAAGTGAAAAGAGTTGCTCCTTTTGGAGATCCTATAGAGATATGTGTTCGTGGTTACAAATTATCTATTCGTAAAGAAGAGGCAGAAAATATTATAGTAGAGTAATCTACTAAAAAATATCTTAGTGAGTTAGTCCTCGCTAACTAGATTGGAGTAAGTATGGGAAAGGTAATTGCATTAGTAGGTAATCCCAATTCGGGTAAGACAACAATGTTTAATTCCTTAACAGGAAGTAATCAATATGTCGGAAATTGGCCAGGAGTAACTGTTGAAAAGAAAGAAGGAAGATTAAAGGATTATCCGGAAGTAATATTAACAGATCTACCAGGAATATATTCTTTATCGCCTTATAGTTTAGAAGAAGTAATCACTAGAAATTATTTATTAGATGATAAAGTCAATCTTATTATTAATATTATTGATGCAACAAATATCGAAAGAAATTTATACTTAACAACCCAAATATTAGAAATGGATAAACCAGTAATTATTGCTTTGAATTTTGTTGATGTCGTAAGTAAAAGAGGTATAAAGATTGATCTTGATAAACTAAGTAAAGAATTAGGATGCCCTGTTGTTCTTACATCAGCATTAAAAAATCAAGGATTAAAAGAACTACAAGATTTAGCTGTTTCATATCAAGAAAAACGCATTGCTTCAAAATTTGCATATTCAATGAATTTGATAAAAGCAATTGAAAGAATTAAAAATGTTATTGATGTTGATAATCAATTTATCGCTTTAAAGCTTCTTGATAAAGATGAAATATATTTTGAAAAATATCAAAATGTCAAAGAAAAAATAGATGCGATTATTGATGAATATGAAAAAGCAATTGATAATGACAGTCAAACAGGGATTGTTGAAGAAAGATACAAAATTATTGAAAAGATTGTTCAAAAATGTGTCGATGCAAAAAATAGTAAAGAAACGATTTCTGATAAAATTGATAATATCGTTACTAATAAAATTCTAGCAATTCCAATCTTTTTAATAATAATGTTTATTGTTTATTATATTGCCATTGTTTCAGTCGGTGATATAGCAACAACATTTATGGAAACACTATTTACGAATATTGGAGAAGTAATAAGAACGTTATTGCAAAAGTTAAGTGTAAGTAGTTGGCTCGAAGGATTAATTGTTGATGGGGTTGTAAGTGGAGTTGGAGCTGTACTTACGTTTATTCCTCAAATGATAATTTTATTTATTTTTCTTTCGTTATTAGAAGATAGTGGATATATGGCTAGAGTTGCTTTTATCATGGATAGTATTTTTAGAAAATTTGGATTATCAGGTAAGTCATTTATTCCGATGTTAATCGGTACCGGCTGTTCAGTTCCAGGGATTATGGCATCGCGAACAATTGAAAATGAACGTGATCGTAAGATGACAATAATGTTAACACCATTTATTCCATGTGGTGCGAAGTTACCTGTCTTTGCCTTATTTATTGGTGTCTTCTTTGGACCATTTGCTTCAGTATCAATGTATCTATTAGGATTTGTAGTAGTTATTATTACCGGTTTAATTTTAAAAAGATTTAAATATTTTAAGGATATCAATAGTCCGTTTATTTTGGAATTACCTGAATATCATCTTCCAAGCGTTAAAAACATTACGATTCATGTATGGGATCGTGTTAAAGCGTTTATTGTAAAAGCGGGAACTATTATTTTTGCTGCTAGTGCCATCATTTGGATGTTGCAATCATTCTCTTGGGATTTCAGGATGGTAAGTGCTGAAAATAGTATTTTAGGCTCAATTGGAAAATTGATTGCTCCAATATTTACGCCATTGGGTTTCAATAACTGGCAATCATCAGTAGCTATACTTACTGGTATAGCTGCTAAAGAAAATATTGTTGCAACATTTGAAATTATCAGTGGCGATCCAGTCCAGTTAGTGTCTACTATTTTTACCCCAATTAGTGGTTATGCATTTATGGCCTTCTTCTTACTTTCTGCTCCTTGTCTTGCAGCTATTGGGGCAACGAAGAAAGAATTAGGTTCATGGAAACAAACATTAATCACGATTACAATGCAAACATCAATCGCATATATCGTTGCCTTAATTATATATCAAGGCGGAAATTTACTTCAAAATTCTAAACATTTATCAACAATTATCATTTCTTTAGTTTTAGGATTATTAATAATTTTTGCAATTCGAAAAGCAATTAAATCGAAAGGCTGTCTAAAAGGCTGTGGAAATTGCTCAAGTAGTTGCTGTGATAATAAAAAGACATCACGATAACGTGATGTTTTTTATTAATAGAATGGTCTAAAAGGTCTTCGATAAAATGGGCGGCGTGGGAATCTTGGGAAGAATGGGAATGGATATGGATATGGTAGAGGAACTGGAACTGGATATGGAGGGAAAGGACGGGTTGCCCACCAGAATGGAGCTGAAACAACTGCACCAGTTAAGAATGGGATTAATCTTTGACCATCTGTATGAGTATAGGAACTACTCCAAGTATCACTTGGATATATATTAGAAAAATTATTATTCATATATACTTCTCCTTTCAATATTATATGTATGAGTATTTAGTGATTTTGTGATTAAATTTCAAAGTTTTCAAATAGATATCTTTCAAGTGTATACTGATTTTTCATAATATATGTGGCATGTTTAATCCCTACATAGCGGAAGTGCCATGGTTCATATAAATATCCGGTTTCATTTTCTTTACCTTTTGGATAACGGAGAATGAAACCAAACTTATGACAATTTTTGATTAAGATTTGATATTCTTTTGTATTTGCAAAATGTTCAGTTAAACCAATATCACGTCTTGAAATATCAATGGCAAGACCTGTATGGTGTTCTGAGTGTCCGGGTTTGGCACTATAATTATCATCCTGATAGTAATTGTATAATACTTCTTGTTTTTCATAAGTTCGATAACCAGAAAAGAGACAAATATTATTAAGGTTTAATGAAGAAATCATTTGTAAATAAGCAAGTAATACTTCTTGAGGTAATAAGATATCTTCATTAACGATTTCTGCCCCATAATCACTTGGATTTACTAAATTATGCACTTGATATCTCTTTTCAAGATAAAACTGTTTATTAACTAAGATTAAGTAAGTATTACGCATAACGGCAGGATGAGTATCTTGATATTTAAATTTATTAATTGCCATTAAGTGCGAACAATTTAGGGTATTACGAATTTCTTCAATATCATAATAATCTTGATATGAAAAATTTTGATATTGAAAATATGGAAAGATATTATCATATAAAATATTATTAACTTCTAAAAATAAAGTTAAATCATCTTTTTTATTATCACTATTAATAAATAATAACAAGACACTTAGTAATAATAATATTAATCCTTTTTTCATGGTTATAGTATTTGTAAAAAGAAAAATATATATGTCATTTTTTTTGATTTTGTGATAAAATATAATTCAGAAAAGGTGAATTATGAAGAAAATAATTTTAATTGATGGTAATAGTTTAATGTTTCGTTCTTTTTATGCAACATTTACAAATCAAATTATGCAAAACCAACAAGGTATTTATACTAATGCAATTTATGGTTTTTGTTTAATGATGGAAAAGCTTCGTGAAGAAGATTATACACATATTTTTGTAGCTTTTGATGCTGGCAAGCAAACTTTTCGTCATCAAGAATATGAAGCATATAAAGGTACAAGAAAAAAATTACCTGATGAATTATTAATGCAAATTCCATACATCAAAAGATATATTGATATTCTAAATATCAAAAGATATGAATCTTTAGATTATGAAGCTGATGATATTATTGCTAGCATGGCGATGGTTGCACAAAAGGAAGGATTTGATGAAATCAAAATTGTTACTGGTGATAAAGATTTATTACAATTAGTATCTGGAAATATTAAAGTTTGTATAACAAAAAAGGGTTATACATCCCTTGATGAATATAATGAAACTAATTTTTATGAAAAGATGAATATTTATCCACATCAAATTCCTGACTACAAAGGACTTGTTGGCGATACTTCTGATAATTTACCAGGAGTTAAAGGAATAGGAGATAAAACTGCGGTAAAATTATTAAATCAATTTAAAACCTTAGAAAGCATCATATCTAATGTAACTTTAATTTCTGGAAAGACGGGAACTTTAATTGCTAATGATTATCAAAGCGCAATTCAATGTAAACATCTTGCAACATTAATTAAAGATATTAATTTTGATTTTTCTATTGAAGATACAATTGCTAGGGATTATGATCATGAAAAGTTAATCCAGTTTTTTAATGAACTTGATTTTGCATCTTTTTTAGGTAAAGTTGAAAATGTTAAAAAGGAAATAAAAGAGACTGAATATGAAATTATCAATGATATAAATTATGATTTTTCAAAATTAGATAAAACTTATCTTAATATTGAGGTGTTTGGTAGTAATTATTTAAAGGGCGAGTTTTTAGGTCTAGCAATTAGTGATGATATTCATAATTATTTTGTTCCCAAAGATATTGCTTTACAAAATTCTACACTAATTAATTACTTAAAAGATGAAAAGAAAGAAAAAGTTACTTTTGATTATAAAAAACTTTATGTCGTTTTAAAAAAACATGGATTAGATATAAAGAATATTAGTTTTGATGTTTTACTTGCTGGATACTTAATTAATCCAAGTTTTGCAAGTGATGATTTAAAAAAGCTTGCTGATAATTTTATTCATACTACTTTAAATTATGATGATGTCATATATGGTGCAAATACCAAGGCAAAAATCCCATCATTAAATGATGTAGCTAATCATGCAGTCAATAAGGCAGAAGTGATAAAAACCTTACAACCAATTCTTGAAAGTAAAATTCAAGAATATCAACAACAAGAATTATTTACCATTGAATTAGGGCTTTCAAAAGTATTAGGAGATATGGAATTATCAGGCCTTAAAGTCGATAAAGAAAAGTTAGAGGATGTTGAAAAGAAATTATTGTTAGATCGGGATGAGATTGCTAAAAAAATATATGAGTTAGCTGGTGAAGAGTTTAATATTAATTCCGTAAAACAATTAGGAGAAATTTTATTTGTAAAGTTAGGAATTCCTACCGGTAAGAAAACGAAAACAGGATATAGTACGAATAGTGATGTTCTTGAAAAACTAAGTGATTATGAAATATGTCGTTTAGTTCTTGATTACCGTGCCATCACGAAACTCATTTCAACATACATTCAAGGTTTATATGAAGTAATGAATGATGAGAATTTTGTTCATCCTTTATATAAACAAGCTTTAACTGTTACTGGACGTTTATCTAGTGTTGAGCCAAATATTCAAAATATGCCAATTAGAACGGAATTAGGGCAAGTCATTAGAGAAGCGTTTGTATCAAGATTTAATAATGGTAAAATATTAAGTAGTGACTATTCCCAAATTGAATTGCGAGTATTGGCCCATCTTGCGAATGATCATAATATGATTGTGATGTTTAATGATGAGGTTGATTTTCATACGCAAACAGCCAAAAGAATATATGATGTTGATGAAGTGACTAAAGAAATGCGTCGGGCTGCTAAAGCCATCAATTTTGGTATTATATATGGAATGAGTGCTTGGGGATTAAGTGAAGCATTACATATCCCTGCAGGTGATGCTGCAAATTATATCGATAAGTACTTTTCAACATTCCCCGAAATTAAAAACTATTTAGACAGGACGATTGCGGAAGCGAAAGTTAATGGTTATACAAAAACAATCTTTAATCGTCGTAGGTATTTACCGGAATTACAAAGTTCGAATAAAGCACTACAAGCCTTTGGCGAACGAACAGCAATGAACTCACCAATCCAAGGTAGTGCTGCTGATATTATTAAAAAAGCGATGGTCATTGTCGCCAAGAAAATGGAAGGATTGAAATCAAAAATGATTGCTCAAGTTCATGATGAACTCCTTTTTGATTGTCATCCTGATGAAGTTGAGATTGTTAAAGAAATTGTCAAGACTAGTATGGAAAGTGCTGTAAGCTTAAAAGTCCCGTTAATTGTTGATATAAATTGGGGCGATAATTGGTTAAAATCTTAGTGTACAAATTGATAGTTTTTTGATATAATTATAGAGGTGATATGAATGGATGTTATATTTAAAAGAAGAAGTGTGAGAAGTTTCAAAGATCTTCCAATAGAAGATGAGAAAATTGAGAAGTTATTACGTGCTGGTATGCAAGCTCCAAGCGCCAATAATCAACGTCCTTGGTACTTTTTAGTTATTAAAGATCAGAATAAACTTCAAGAATTACAAAAGGTTTCTTTAGTATTACCAAAAGCAAAATGTGCCATTTTATTATTAAACAAAAAAGACAATTTAGTTACAT
>DATCKF010000084.1:0-14541 GCA_036562395.1 Bacilli bacterium | reverse complement strand
TCACACATAAAATGTGGTCTTAATTTTTCATATACTTCTTTTGCTTCTTCAGTAAGTTTATTTGTTAATGGAAAAACAGCAGCTTTAAAAGGTGCTAACGCTGGATGTAAGTGAAGTATTTCTCTAGTTTCCCCATCTTCTAATGTTTCTTCATCATATGCACTTGTTAAAACGGCAAGAAGTAATCTTTCAACACCTACAGATGGTTCAACAACATATGGCAAGTATTTTGTATTTGTATCAGGGTCAAAATATTCTAATGATTCATTACTATGTTCCTGATGGGTTCTTAAGTCATAATCAGTACGGTCGGCAATTCCCCATAATTCTCCCCAACCAAAGAAGAATAAAAATTCGATATCGGTTGTGGCATTTGAATAAAAAGCTAATTCTTCTTTTGCATGGTCTCGGAAGCGTAAACGTTCTTTCTTAATTCCTAATTCAACTAAAAAGTCAAAACAAAATTGCTTCCAATAAGCAAACCATTCTAAATCAGTACCTGGTTTACAGAAAAATTCCATTTCCATTTGTTCAAATTCGCGTGTACGGAAAATAAAATTTCCTGGAGTGATTTCATTTCGGAATGATTTACCGATTTGAGCAATCCCAAAAGGAAGTTTCTTTCGCGATGTTCTTTGAACATTTTTAAAGTTGACGAAAATACCTTGACATGTTTCAGGTCGTAAATATATCGTATTTTGAGCATCTTCAATGACACCTTGATTTGTCTTAAACATTAAATTAAATTTACGAATGTCAGTAAAATCGCTACTTCCACATTCAGGGCATTTTACTTGATGATTATGGATATAATCATTTAATTGTGCATCAGTCCAACCATCAGCAGAAACCCCTTCACATTGATCTTCAATTAATTTATCAGCACGAAAACGAACACCACATTTCTTACAATCTATTAAAGGATCAGTAAAACTGCCGACATGTCCACTAGCAACCCATACATTTGGATTCATTAAAATTGCACTATCCATGCCAACATTATATGGAGATTCTTGAACAAATTTCTTCCACCAATATCTTTTAATATTATTTTTCAATTCGACTCCAAGGGGACCAAAATCCCATGAATTTGCAAGTCCACCATAAATTTCACTACCTTGGTAGACAAAACCTAAATGTTTTAAAAAAGCGACGAATTGCTCCATTGATTTATCCATTATGTCAATACTCCTTAAAATAAAGTAATCATATTTACTATACCACAAAAATCTCAATTTGTAAAGTGAAAATTATATCCATCAAAATCAAAAGAAAAAAGCATATAAATGCTTTTATTAGTAATTTCCTTTATGTTGAAGCTCTTCATTAGCATCATCTGTTAGATTTTCTTTTTTTGGAATCATTACAGAATAAATATATAAAATAAAAAGGAGTGGAAATATTATGATATAAAACAAAATATTTGATACACCAAATAAAATAAAAGCTAAAATAATAATAATTGCAATTAATAAAATCATCACAATCCCTCTATTTTATTGTATCACAAAAATTACATTTGTCAAGAAATGGTATTAAAATGATACAACAAGAAGGAAAATAAGAACGACAAGTAAGATAACTAAAGCGAAAAAGTTTTGATATTTCACTTCATAGATTGATTGCATTACATAACTTATTCCACAACCCGAAAGGATGATAAAAAGATGATGGAAAATAGTTATTTCATAATATGTATCAAAAATGATAAATAAGCTCATCATGGAAAGCATTCCTAACATTCTCGAAAAGAAATAATTATTTGGAAGAGTTGATGAGATAAAATATTCTAAAACAACAAATGCAAGCATTGAAGTTACATATACTTTACTTAATTGCAATGTTGAAGCATCGGTTGGAAAAATTGCTTTCGCAAAATTACCATAAACAAAACCATATGCATTAAGAGCTAAAAAAGTAAAAATTAATAATACAATTGGTATCAAAATGAATTCTCTAACAATTCTCATGATCTCACCAATAATATTATTAATTATTTTACTGCTTTTATGCTTTTATCTTATTCTTGTTCATCTTTACTATCTGGG
This sequence comes from Bacilli bacterium, assembly GCA_036562395.1. GTDB lineage: Bacteria > Bacillota_I > Bacilli_A > ML615J-28 > CAG-698 > DUOT01. The sequence continues at coordinate 12,493 of DATCKF010000084.1, read as the reverse complement.
AGAATAAAATTTAAAATGATTCCCAAAATAGCTGCTAAACTCATACCTGATAACGAAATTGTTCCAAATTTTAAAATCGCACCACCTAAACCTATAACAAGCATTGTTGAAATGAGGATTAAATTTTTTGTATTTGAAAACTTAACTTTCGCATCAGCCATCACACGTAAACCGTTAGCAGCAATAAATCCATAAAGGATTATTGAAATTCCACCCATGACAGCTTGAGGAATACTATCAATTAATGTTACAAAAACATTAATAAATGAAAGAATAATTGCCATAACTGCGGCACCACCTGTTACCCAAACAGATGCAACTTTTGTCATCCCAACAACTGACGTATTTTCACCATATGTTGTATTTGCAGGACCTCCAACTAAAGCTGCAAAACTTGTGGCAATCCCATCACCTAATAATGTGCGATGTAAACCTGGATCTTGTAAAAAGTCTTGTCCGACAATTTTACTGATAACAGCATGATCACCAATATGTTCTGATGCAGTAACTAATGCTAATGGTGCAACCGTTAAAACAGCAGCAAAATTAATTTTATAAAAAGTAATCTTACTTCCAAGGAATGTTGTCGTACTATCTTTAAATCCTAAGAACATAAATTCAGGAATTTTTACCCATTCACTAGGAGTTTTCACAACTTGTACAAACTCAGAGAAATCAACTAATCCAATAATAGCAGCAAATACATATCCACCTGCTATTCCAATTAAGAAGGGAATAATTTTTAAAAATCCTTTACATTTTAAGGAAATAAAAGCTACAATTCCAAAAGCAACAGCTGCCACAAGGATTTCTTTCCATGAACCTCCACTAAGACCAGCAGATGAAATTGCTGTACCAGCTAAGCTTAAACCAATAATGATAATCATTGGACCGATAATAATTGGAGGTAAAACTTTGTTAATCCATTTTGTTCCTAATAATTTAATAAGAATTGCAATTAAAACGTAAACTAATCCAACAACAAATAAACTTGTTAAGACAGTACCATAATATCCAGGAGTATTTGTTTCAGGATTGTATTTACTAAGTTCCAATATAACACCAATATAAGCAAAAGAGCTACCTAAATATACGGGAACTTTAGCTTGTGTACATAAAATATAAATTAATGTCCCTACACCTGATGTAAATAATGCAACTGAAATTGGTAATCCCGTTAACATTGGAACTAATACTGTTGCCCCAAACATTGCAAATAAGTGTTGAAAACTTAATGCAAACCACTTTCCGATAGTTGGCTTTTCTTTTACCCCTAAAATCATCATTTTTTTATCATCCTTTCGTAATAATATAGTATATTTCTAAATAAATGACGAATCTTATGATTCGTCATCTATTAATTACCAAATATTAAAATACATTTAATGCTTGTAAAGCTGTTAATACAAAATATAATAAGAATAATGCAGTGCTTCCCCATAAAATAGGGTGAACATCTTTTAGACTCTTTGTACACAACTTCACAATGATATAGAATATAAATCCAAAAGCAATACCAATAGAAATATTATAAGCAAATGCCATAAATACAGCTGCAAAGAATGCTGGAACTGCTTCACTTAAATCATCCCAATTAATTTCTTTGAAGTTTGAAGCCATCATAATACCAACGATGATTAATGCAGCAGCAGTTGCTTCAGATGGAATTGCACCAACAATTGGAGAAATAAAGATACATAATAAGAAGAATAATGCTACAAAGACACTTGTTAAACCTGTTCTTCCACCAGCTTCGATTCCTGCAGCACTTTCTACATATGTAGTAGTATTAGATGTTCCAAATACAGCACCGATTGATGTTGCGATAGAGTCAGCAAATAATGCTTTTTCCATTCTTGTCTTGAATCCCTTAGATTCTTCAAGAGCATCAAGATCTTCAGCTGTGAAAATACCACTCTTACGACCAGTACCAATAAATGTACCAATTGTATCAAATGTATCAGTAATACTAAATGCGAAGATTGCAAATAATGCTACTGGTAATTTTGATAAATCGTTAAATAAAGTACCGATGCCATCAAAAGCAGCCAAGAAAGTATCTCCTAATTCTTTAAATGGAGCTAAAATATCATAGTTAGAAAAATCAAAATTTGTTAAGCCCATTGGAAGACCAACAACAGCGGCAATTATGATACCTATAAGAATTGCACCTTTTATTTTTAATAACAAAAATACAACGGTAACAATGATGCCAATAACTGCTAAAACAGGACCTAAAGCATCAAATTTTGTTAATTCAGGAATTACACCAGAATCAAAGCGTCCAAATCCTGGAACATCACCAACGATATTTAGTAAACCAGCATTTTTAATACCAATATAAGCAATAAATAAGCCAATACCTCCACCAATTGCATGTTGAAGACTTAATGGTATTGCTTTGATAATATGCTTTCTTACTTTCGTTACTGTAATAATTACATTAATAATTCCACAAATAAATACCATACCTAATGCTTCTTGCCAAGTAAAGCCCATACCTTTTACAACTGTATATGTAAAGAAGGCATTCAATCCCATTCCTGGAGCTAATGCATAAGGTACGTTTGCAAATAGTCCCATTACTAATGTTCCAACAACTGTTGCGATAATGGTAGCTAAAAATACTGCATTCCTAGGCATATCTGCGTCGGCTAAAATGCTAGGATTAACAAAGATAATATAAACCATTGCGAAAAATGTTGTCGCACCGGCTATCAACTCTCTGCTTACAGTTGTACCATTTTCATCAAGTTTAAAAAACTTTTTAATTTTGTTCATAATTTCTCCCTTTCTTTATAGTTAGTTTTGCAATGCAAAATAAAAGCAAGTATTATAAAAATACTCGCCAATAAAAACACTACTAAAGGAAGTAGCAGTTTAAACCAATAGTCAAGCGATTAGGTCGCTTGGTAGAAACTTAGGAACCAAATTATCCTGATTATATTGGCGAAACGCTATTTAATTTACAGTAACAAAACTACAATGAGATTGTACCATAAGAAAAGACATATTGCAACATTTTTTCGTATTATGCAAACATTTTCACAATATTTCTTCATAAAAAAGGAGTTGTATTGATATACAACCCCTTACACACTACAATATTTTATTAAAAAACGATAAAATATTATTCATCCCAACCAAAAGGGAAGAAATTATGAAGCATATTGATAGCAGCAATTTCTCCCTTAACTTCAATTGTTACAGAAGCTAAAGCTTCAATTGCTTCTCCGCCAGCGTTTACACCTTTCATACGAGTTGAGCCAGCTGTTGCATTTGGAACGATTGATCCATCCCAACCATTTTCATTAACATAGTCTGTGAATGTATCAATTTGATCTTGCCATCTCTTAGCATTAGCATCGCCATGGCCCATTGCTGGATAAGATTCATATTTTGTTTCTGGATCCCAATCAAATTTTAAGTAATCAGCACTTGCTGGATTATAGATGCCTTCTTTTTGTTTGCTTACACGGCCAAATAATTGTGAATCAAATACAACGTTTGAAATCTTACCATTTGCATCAATGTCAGCTTCAACCCATACTACATCGTAATCATAATGTTCGCCAACTGTGATAGCTCCAACTTTACCATCTTTTGCTTTTTGTAATGCAGCATTAGCTACTTCAATGTAATCTTCATCAGTAATAGTTACACTTGAAACAGCTTCAACCTTATTATTCTTTAACCATGCTCTTTCAAGTCTACCAGCTTGAATAAACCATTCACCTTGAGGAGCCATCCATTCCATAGAATAATCGTATCCTAATTCTTTCTTAGTACGATCATTAAATGCAAATGTTACATTTGTAATGTTTCCATTTTCATCAAATTCTGGAGTAGCTGTTGCTTGACGTTCGTCAATGTAATAACCAACAACTTCATCATTGTGAATAGTTACAGCCACTGTTATATAGGCTGGAGTGTTAACTTTTTTCTTTGTTGAATCTGGGAAAGTAATGTCAACTTCTTGAGTAGTTAACTTCCAAGCCATATAAGTACCATCGGCAACATATGTTCTTTCTTTGTTGCCACCACAGCCAGCTACGACAAAAAGTAATAAAGCTAGCATAAATACACTAAAAATCTTTTTCATCCTAAAAACCTCCTATGATATTTGTGTATTTTTTATTATATATAACCTCAACTTCACCAAGCGATTAATTAGCAGCTTCTTCTTGTTTTTTTAAAAATTCTCTAATTAATTCTGCTTGATTAGGTTTGATAGGTTTACAATTATTTACATCTTTTCCTTCTTTGATAATTGCTGTTGCAAATGCTTCACATCCAGGATATCCACATCCACCACAGTTATATCCAGGTAACATCGAATGAACTGTTTCAATTCTTGTGTCTACTTTAACTACTAACACTTTTGATAATATTGCAATTAATACACCAAACAATAAGCCGATTCCACCTAGAACTAGGACTGGAATAAGATATTCGTTAACAAAACCTAAAATCATCATGCTACACCTGCGAATCTAGCAAATATCATCGCCATTAATCCCGCAATGATAAATGCAATTGGAACTCCTTTGAATGGTTGTGGGATTGGTGCTCGCTCTAATTTTTCTCTAATTACCGAGAAAATATAGATTACTAGTAAGAATCCTAAACCTGAAGCAAAAGAGTAGATTAATGTTTTTAAGAATGTAAATTGTTCAGTCGTAACAACTGTTGCCATACCTAAAACTGCACAATTAGTAGTGATAAGTGGAAGATATATTCCTAAAGCGCGATATAAACTTGGAGATACCTTCTTGATAAACATTTCGATGATTTGTACTAATGATGCAATTACTAAAATGAAGACAATTGTTGACATATAACCCATTTCAAAAGGCACTAATACATATGTATATAAGAGCCATGAAACAACAGATGATAAAGCAATAACGAATGTTACTGCAAATCCCATTCCTACTGCCGAACTTCTTTTTTTAGAAACTCCGAGAAATGGACATATTCCGAAAAATCTTGCAAGTATAACATTCTCAACTAAAATACCGCCAAGAATCCATGATAGAACATCTCTCATTTCACGTCACCTACCTTTTTCTTATTATTACGAATTGCAGCTACTATTGCAAAGATAAAGCCGATGACAATAAAAGCTCCAGGTGAACTTACAAAGAAGGTTGAAAAGATAGGAAGTGTTCCATCCCCAAAGATGCTATTAATGTTAATAACAAGATCCTTCCATACAGTAATAGTTCCTGTACCAAGAAGTTCACGAATAATTGAAAACAATGATAAAACTAATGTATATCCAATTCCCATTCCTAAGCCATCAACGATACTACTAAATGGACCATTTTTCGAAGCAAAAGCTTCGGCGCGTCCTAAAATAATACAGTTAACAACAATTAGAGGGATAAATACACCTAAACTGCTATGTAAATTTGGCAAAAATGCTTTCATCATCATATCAACAATCGTTACAAATGATGCGATAATAACAATGAATACAGGAATACGAATTTCATCTGGTGTAATTTTACGAACTAATGAGACCATCAAATTACTCATTACTAAAACAAAGATAACTGCTAATCCCATTCCTAATGCATTTTCTAATTTCGTTGTAATTGCTAGGGTCGGACAAAAACCTAACATTGAGACGAAAATTGGATTTTCTTTAAAAATACCTTTTAAAAAGTTTTCCTTCATTAATTATCACCAAAATTCTTTTCATAATGTGTAGTAGCAACAATTACCCCTTCAATGAAGGCTTTTGAAGATACTGTAGCCCCACTAATAAGATTGAATTGATCATGAGTTACATCTTCAAGATCTTTGTTGGCATAAAAATCAGCTTCACGTCCGACTGTTTTAAAATCATGTGTTAATACTTGATCACCAATACCGGCAGTTTGTTTTTCAGCAGCTGTTACTTTAGTTCCAACAATGGTTCCATTGCTGAAATCAATAACAGTTAGAACTTTAATCGCACCACCAGAATATCCATATGTTGTTGTCCAATAAATGACAGTATTTTCACGATTACGTTTTTTACCATAAAATACTTTATTAATATTAGCAGGTAAATCATCAAATTGATCTGTTACATCTTCAAAACTAGTACTGTCATCATCAACTTCTTTGAGTTGAGCAACAACTTCATCAAATTCTCTTTTCTCAATGATTGGGGCAGTAAATGAATTAACAAAAGCTAAAAGTCCGCCACAAATAACACCAAGAATGAGTAAAATTAATCCATATTTCAAAGGTTTACTCATTAGTATTCACCTCTTCTATATATGCAAGTAAAATGTTATGAGCAGCAATAATAGCGTTAGAAGTTACTGTTGCCCCAGTTACAGCTTCTAATTCATTTCCATTAATAATATCATCAAATAATCCAGCAACATTTCCGCCTTGATATAAATCATTGTATGAACTATCATAAGATTCACCAGAAATGTCAGTTTCAAATGCTGTAATATTACCATTTTCAACAGTTGCTGTTGTTGTTAAGTTACCGCCAAATCCTTTACTGATAATTGTAATATTATTACCATCAATATTTGTAATGTATGCACTCATCTTATGAGCTTCAATTTCAATTGCTGCATCTTCACGATATGCTTCATTAGAAATCGAAATAATTTGATAAGCTTGATTTGTTGTAACGGTAATTGTTTCTTCATCTGCTAAAAATTCATAAACAAAGTTTAGAGTTGTAAAATCTTGACGGCTTGAAACAAATTCAATACCAGCAGGTGTTTCAAAATCAGTATCAGCATCATATTGAGCACGAACAAGTTGCATAATCTTGTTTATACCATTTCCAGTTAATGTTGCACCACTTGTTGCTTCAACTGTAAATTTCTTTGCACTCATATCTTTATCTAAAAATTGTTTAAGGAATTTATTATTATCAGTTAAGATTTTTTGATATTCAGGTGTTTCATTACTTTGAACAAAAACCATTCCGACAATATTATCTTTCTTTACATCAATCGCGAATGCAACTTGTAAGCCTTCATTACGGCCTTTAGTTTCACCGACATAAATGATACCTACAAGTTTATCTTTATTATAAGCATCGAGACGACGAATTATTTTTGTATCATCTTCTTCTAAAAATTCAACTTCAGTATTTTCTTTTAAACTGTCAACTTTAATTTCAACAACCTCATACATATCTAAGAATTGTTGTTGAGCTCGTTTTTGATTTAAACGATCTTTTTCATTATTAACTAAACCATTATATACAATTCCAAAAGCAATTACAAAAATAAATGCTAGGGAAAAGATTATTAATTTCTTTCTCATAATCACACCTCTAATTGAATTAACGTAAAGCCAACAATTGCTAGTACGATAATTCCCGCATAAACATAACCCATGACTTTATTGATTGGTTTGTTCGCAACTCTAACTTTCGCAAACACATTATCAATAGTCGGTGTAAATAAATTCATGAATAAAATTGATGATGCTACGCCTTCAGGATTATCTGTTAAGTAACGAAGCATTACGGTAATAACTCCTAAGAAGATTGCAAAAATAATTTCTCCATTTGGAGTTCTTGGTGATGTTACTGGTTCAGTTGCCATAAAGACAGCGCCAAAGAATAAACCACCACTTAAGATTTGGAACAATGGATAACGTAAATCAGTTGCATATCCATTTAAAGCACCAATAAGATATGTGAATATAAAGACAGTGCCAATATAAATAACTGGAATCCGCCAATTAATTACACGGCGAACAAGTAAATAAACAAATGAAACAATACATAATAATGAACTTGTTTCGGCAATTGATCCTGGAATTAAACCAACGAAGAAATTAAGTAAATTTCCGTAAGGTTCAATTGCTTTATCGATTTCCATTGATGGATTGCTAAAGAAATTACTTAATGGAGTTGCATTTGAAACAATTTCAAGCGATTCAGTTGGGTTTAATGTACCTCCAGCTGAACGAATAACACCAAAAAAGGCAACTGATATAAAGACATATCCAATTAATGCCGGATTGAAAATATTATATCCAAATCCACCAAATAATAGTTTACCAATTACGCTTGTAAAAATAGAACCTAAAACAAGTAACCATATTGGTGTATTTAATGGTAAGACCATTGCAAGTAATACACCTGGAATAATTGCATATGATTTACTTAATCTTTCACAAATATTTTCTTCCTTGAAAAAGATTAAATAATATAACCCTTCAATAAGATATGTACTTAATCCACCAATAAGAACAAAAAGTAATGGATATAACATTTGAAAGAAGCCACAATCACCTTTTGCAAATGGAAGAATTCCGTTCTTTACCCATGCAAACAGAACTAATGGTAAAAGAGATATTAAAAAGTCTCTCATTATGACATTAGTTCCATATGTAGTGTTATCAGCTTTTCTTATGTATGGATTTTTACCTACATTAAATCTCTTTTGTACAGCCATATTTATTTCCTACCTTTACTTAATACGATTCCCCGACTCTTGCTTGTTGCAGCAGTTAATTCAATACGGGAAGGACAAACATATGAGCAAACTCCGCATTCGATACATCTATCAGCACGAAGAGCTACTAAACCTTCTTCATCTTTTGCTTCAAGAGTGTTTTTAATTAAAATTGGAGATAAGAATGTTGGACAATGTGAACAACATTTACCACAACCCAAACAAGGTTGCTCTTCTGCTTCTTCAAGTTTTGGTAAAACAAGCACACTGTTTAAGGAACGATTAATGACAAATGAATCAAACATCATTCCTGATCCCATCATTGGTCCGCCAGCTAATAAGTATGCAGATTCTACACCTTCATTATAACCGCCGATGCTTTCAATGACTTCATTAACAACACTACCAATTTTGACATAAACATTTTGCGGATTTTGTAATCCGTAACCTGTAAAAGTAACTAATTTTTCAATTAAAGGCATGTTAAATTCGATTGCATCAGCTAGTGCAATTAATGTCGCAACATTATTAACAACAGCACCAACATCACTTGGTAAGCCTTTATATGTCTTTTTCATCACTCTTTCAACAATATACTTTTCCCATCCTGCAGGATAAACATCTTTTAATTTAAAAACATGTATATTGGAATCTTTGATATTGTTTTCTAAAACTTCAATAGCCGCAACTTTAGTTTCTTTAATAGCAATGTAAGCTTCACTTGCTCCAGTTGCTCTCATCACATATTTAATACCTCTTAATAACTTGTCCGGTTGTGTTTTAATTAAAGTATAATCGGTTGTAATAAAAGGTTCGCATTCAGCGGCATTGACAATTACAGTTGTAATTGGATTTGGAGAATTGTATTTAACATATGAAGGAAAGGCTGCTCCACCTAAACCAACAATTCCACATTCACGTGCAATTTTAATTATATCTTCACGTGTTAAAGAATCCACGTCATTTGGTTTAATAGTGGATGCTTTTCTTTCTTGAAAATCATTTTTTATTTCTATCATTGGCACCATTTTTCCGGATGTGTGCCACATTTTTTTATTGATTGATGTTACTTCACCACTGACAGAAGCATGCAATGGCAACCCGAAACGGCCAGTACGCATTGCGACCACCTGACCCATATCGACCTTGTCACCTTCTTTTACAAGGCAATCACAAGGTGCACCTGATTCGATAAGAGGGATATAAATAAATTCTGGTTTTAAAAAATCACTTGGTTCGTTATGGAGTGATAATTCTTTATGTCCCTGATACTCGCTTATGTGTAGACCTTTGCTTTTTCGAAAAATCATATTTTCCTCCTATTAACTCTTGATATTATAACATAAAATGAAAAAATTTCAATAGTATTTTGTGAATTAAAGCATGAAATCGCTCTTTTTTTGAAAGTTTTTTCACAAATTCGACAATTTTTTTAAGACATTTTCGACTTTGCTTGTAAATCCTAGATAATAATCATAGTACATATTTAAAAATCTATTCATTTCTTGATAGTTTAAGTCCTGAAAATAATTAATTTTGGTAACTAAATCAGGTAACTTTAAAAGATACAATAACCTTGCATCATATATTATTCTACTATCAATGATAAAATCATCATTAGTTAGGCAATCTTGACATTTCATCCCACCACTATATAAAGAAAAGTTTTGTAAATGATCTTTTCTTCCGCATTCAACACAATGATTAAATATAGGAGCTATCCCTAAAAGATATAAAGTTTTTAGACGAAATGCAAGTTCATATATTAAGTTATGATCATCTTTATCGATTAAAGAAAGGATATCATCTAAAAAATGATAAAAAGTGTTAAAATCATTGATATGCTCATTCAATACATCAGCAATCTCAATGACCTTCAAAGAACTTTGCATCTTTTCAAAATGAGTATGAATATTGGGATATGAATTAATTACTTTTCCAGCTTTCAAATAACCTTTTTGCGTATCATACCCAATTTTTGTCAGCTCATGGGAATAACTAAAAGTGTGACCTTTTAAATTGGTCGCACTTTTTAAGATGATGCTCTCTTTTCCATTTTCAGTTATCACTGATATGATTTTGTCATTATCTTTATATTTAATTGCCTTGACGACTATCCCTTCTGTTAACTTCATTGTTTCCACCACTGGTTTTTTTACTTCGATACTTCAAATAATCTTTAATCTTACCAGTCTTCATAAAAGTTTCAAATTCTTTGTTACTCATATGATCATCTCCTTATTCATATAATAACATAAATTTGGCTTTTTATTCTGGTTTCAATTATTTTCCAAATCATATCCCATTCTTCGCAATTGTACTTTTTTATTGCGCCAATCAGGTTCTACTTTAACCCATATTTCTAAATAAACTTTTTCTCCTAATAGCATGACAATTTCTTTACGAGCTAAGGAGCCAATTTTTTTCATCATTTGGCCATTACTACCAATAATTATCTTCTTTTGTGATTGTCTTTCAACATATACCGTCACATGAATATTTAATAGTCCTTTTTCATCATGTTCCATTTGTTCAACAATAACAGATATGGAATGAGGGACTTCTTCATGAGTCAATAATAAGATTTTTTCACGAATTATTTCGGCAATAATAAAACTTTCAGGATTATCAGTTACTTGATCTTCAGGATAATACATTGGTCCTGGTTGTAAATAACTTGGAATTGTACTTAACAACTTTTCAACATTTGTACCTTCAAGGGCACTGATATAAAAGGTTTCCGCAAATGTATACTCTTTATTAAATGCTTCAACATTTTTAATTAACTTACTTTTATCTTTAATTAAATCAATTTTATTAAAAATCAAAAAACAAGGTGTATCGACTTTTTCTAAATATGATATTAAATACTGATCTCCTGTTCCAAAGTCTTGGGTTGCATCAACAACTAATAATATTAAATCAACTTCATCAAGAGTATTTAAAGCTTGCTTATTCATAAAATTACCTAACTCATGTTTTGGTTTATGAATACCTGGGGTATCGATAAAAATTACTTGAAAATCTTCTTTTGTATAAATACCACGAATACTATTCCGAGTTGTTTGGGGCTTTGGACTGATGATTGATATTTTTTGCCCTAAAACATAATTGATAAATGTTGATTTTCCAACATTAGGGCGACCAATAATAGCAACAAATCCAGATTTAAAATTATTCATGTAAGTCCTCTTGCGAAAAGTAATATGGAAGTAAATCTTTTACTTTTAAAATTTTATATTCTTTTTTTAAATTAGTGAGGATGATTTCACTTTCAGGATCCATCAATTCCACAAGTACTTGTCGACATGCTCCACATGGAGATACGGGACGTTCACTATCACCAATCACTAATATTTTTTCGATATCTTCTTTACGATACCCTAATGAATAAGCAGTAAATAATGTTGTTCTTTCCGCACAATTAGAAAGACCGTATGATGCATTTTCAACATTACACCCGCTGATAATCTTTCCATCTTTTAATAAAATGCTGGCTCCTACTTGAAAATGAGAATATGGTGAATATGAATTATGATAAGCTTTTAAGGCTTCTTCATAAAGTTTATCCATTTAATCCCTCCGATAATTTGTTTTATTCAAAATTTCTTCTTGTTTTGAAAACATGATTTGCTCTTCTTCTTTAGTTAAATGATCATATCCTAATAAATGTAAGATTCCATGTGTTAATAAAAAAGCAAATTCTCGTTCAACAGAATGTTCATAACTTGATGCTTGCTCATATACTTTATCAATAGAAATAAAAATATCACCGATATAATCATCATCACGATCTGGAAACGATAAGACATCGGTCGGATAATCGCAATTTCGATATTCTTTATTCATATGATGAATTTCTTCATTATTGATTAAGATGACACTTAAGCTATCATGACTATCAAAAACACTACTAATATCATTAGTAATTTTTTGATAATCAAATTTGATATCGCCATAATTATTAAAAAGATTAATTTCCATTTTCTTTAACCTCATATCTTTGGATAATCTTATAAACTAGTGGATGACGCATCACATCTTGCGTTTGAAAATAAGTG
>DATCKF010000079.1:0-4840 GCA_036562395.1 Bacilli bacterium | reverse complement strand
GTAATATACATATTGAAACCCTACTCCAAAAATAGCAAAATAAAGAAAAAAGACAACAATAAAAGGTAATATCATCCCTTCAAAACCTGAAAATGTAGGAATCATATAAAACACCAAAACAAATAAAGCCGTAATTAAATTAATATAAACATTAATTTTAACTTGCTTATTACTCCTATCAAAAACTAATTTTTTCAAATTTCTTCACCCCAATATTAAATATACTTTTAGACAATAAAAGAATATTATCTATACACAATAATTTTATAATATTATGATAATTATATCAATATAATATTTTGAATATAGTATATATGTATTTTTATATTGATGTATTTTTGAGTTACATATATCAAAATTATATAATCGTTCATGCTTGAGTATAGAATGTAATATAAATCAAGATAACATAAAAGGCGGTCATACCATACAATATTACCGCCATTTATCTTAGATATACTCTTTAACTACATATTAGTATTTATAAATAATATTGTGCTTGTGCATTCCACATCTTAGCATACATACCATTCTTATTTATTAATTCTTTATGTGTACCAACTTCAATAATTTTTCCATTATCTAATACAACAATGCGATCACAGAATTTACAACTACTCAAACGGTGTGAGATAAAAATACTTGTCTTGTTTTGCACAAGTTCTTGAAACTTTTCATATATTTCTGCTTCACTTTTTGGATCTAAGGCTGCAGTTGGTTCATCAAGAATTACTAATGGTGCATTTTTATATAATGCACGCGCAATGGCAAATTTCTGGGCTTCACCACCTGATATCTCAACGCCATTCTTTTTATTTCGTTGATATATAATAGTATCAAGTTTGTCTTCCATTTCTAAGACTCGTTCTTTTATTCCTGATTTTTCGAGGGCATTCCATACTTCTTCTTCATTAGCATCCATTCCTGATGCAACATTATCTTTTATACTATAAGAGAATAGTTTAAAGTCTTGAAAAACAATCGAAAAGATTTTATAGCATGATTCTTTGCTGTAACTAGATAATGATTTACCGTTTATTAATATATCTCCATTTGTTGGTTCATATAAACGACATAATAATTTTATTAAAGTTGTTTTACCAGCACCATTACTTCCAACTAAAGCTAATTTTTCACCTTTGTTAATCTTTAAATTGATGTCTTTTAAAGTTAAATCTTGATGTGGATAAGCAAATGATAAGTCTTTAAATTCAATTTCAATACTTTCATTTTCATCTATTTCTTCTTTACCATATGAAATATCATTTTTTAAATTTAAAAACTCAAAGTAATTATCTAAATAGTTGTTGCGTAAACTTATTTCTTCATAAGTATAAATAAAAGTATTTAAATGAGAAGCAAAGATGGTGATTGCGGAAGCGTAGGCAACAACATTACCAATACTTATTAATCCATAAATTGCTTTAATTCCAACATATGCATAAGCAAGAAAGGCCAAAAACTTACTCATAAAAGTAATGACAGTTTGCCACTTGATATTATATAAAGAATAACTTCTCCACACATTATCAACACTATACTGTTGATCACTCATACGTTCGATAATCATTGGTTGCATTCCATAAATACGAATATCTTTACCATATTTATAATTAGAACATATATTATAGAAATAACCAAATTTACGATTACCATCAATATTACCCATCATTGCTTCATATGATTTTTTATTAATGTTATTCATAATAACAAGATTAAAAATACAAATAATCATCACAACCAAAAAGAGAAAGGCTCCTGTTAGGGGATGATTAACAATTTTCGCAATCAAACTTGTCGTTGTTAATTCTTTAACTCTTAAGGCTCCTGTAAGAATGACTGAAGCATTAATTATGGAGAATATTGATGTCAGAATGTTACCAAGGACAAGGTTAGCATAATTAACCATTCCCCCACTGCTATTTGATCCTTCTTCAGCTCTTTTGATTAATTTCATGACATCATTACTTTCAATTTGTCCATAATCAAGTTCAAAAGATTTAATAGCAATTAAATTATCAAGTTGATATTGGAATTTTACCATGTGAACTTGTTTAAAGTAATTTAAGATTTGAATAGTGATGCCAATAATTAAGTTAAGGGAAATTAACCAAATGACATATTCATATATGATTTTTACTTCTTCTTTATTAAGTAAAGCATCAATGATGAGATTTGTATAAATTAAAGAGATAAAAGGGAGAAAAGAAGAAATGATATTCGTCGCCATAACAATATAAAAGTATGACTTTGAAGTTCTATAAATTACTGATAATATATTAAACATTTTTTTGATATTCAGAAAAAACTTTTTCATGCTCTTTCCTCCTGATAATATTTACTTTGAATAGCAAATACTTCTTTATATTTTCCGTCTTTTTGGATTAACTCATGATGTGTTCCACTTTCAACAATCCTCCCATTTTCTAAAAATAAAATCCGATTACAGAATTTTGTTGAAGAGAGACGATGGGAAATAAATATTGATGTATTACCAGAAGTAAAACGATCATAAGCCAAATACATTTTTTCTTCACTTATGGGATCAAGTGATGCCGTTGGTTCATCAAGAATTAATAATGGTGCATTTTTATATAATGCTCTTGCTAACATTAATTTTTGAACTTCACCGCCACTAAACCGGATTCCACTTTCATCAAATACTTGGGTTATATAAGTATTTTCTTTATGTTCTAAAGACATGATTTTATCTTTCAATCCAGCATCAGTAATCGCCTTCCAAAAGCGATCGTAATCAACATCTTGGTCCTTGGCACAACATACATTGTTTAAAACGGTAAATGCTAAAGGTTCTGAATCTTGAAAACAAACACTTAATAATTCCATATATTCATCAATATTAAATGATTGTAAATCAATATCATTAATTAATATTTTTCCGCTAGTTGGTTTATATAATCCACATAGCAACTTGACAATCGTTGTTTTACCAGCACCATTATTTCCAACTAAAGCAACTTTTTCTCCTGGCTTAATAACAAAGTTTAAATTGTTAAGTGTTGGTTCATTACTATCAGGATAAGAGAAACTAACATCTTGAAATTCGATTTTTAAAGGAAGTGTTAATGATTTTATTGATCTACCATTTTCATGACAAAAAACATTTTCCGTGTTTAAACAATCCCGATATTCATTAACTAAAATATTTGCCCGACGAAGATTATTGAAAGCAGTCATAAAACCATTAAGCCATGATGAAAAGCCAGCAACGATTCCCATTAAAAAAGTAAAGGTTGGAACATCAATTTTTCCATCAATAATCATTGATATTACAACATAATAACTGATGGCATCACGAATGAATAAAAAAATGGTGTTAGAGAGGTTTGCGAAAGTATATCTTTGTTGAATGCGTTTTTGGAAAAAAGTAATTTTCTTCGTTAATAATACAAAGAGTTTATTAAACCATTTATCTAAACGATAAATACGAATATCTTTACCATTTGTAAGATCGGTTACACTATTTGATAAATAATATTTTTCCGACCATTCATCATTAACCTGTTCCCTTGTCTTTTCAACATATCTATTTGCTACCTTTGTAAGATAATAATTAACAATACTCATAACAATTAAGATTGGTAAAACTAACGGAACATAAATGGTAATTAACACACCATATATTAATAATCCAACAATATTCAAAAAGAATACTGGCGCCTGCTTTAACATATGTTCTATACCAACCCAATTTGAGCCAATAGCTTCAAATGCTTTTTGCGTCTTTTTTTGCTTTTCCTTAGGTTCAATATTTGGATAATCAACAGTAATTTGATGTTCTGCAAGTCTTATCCAAAAGGTTGAACATCTAACAAAAGTATTTTCCCATTCATATCGAGAATAAGAATAATACTTTAAGGCTTCTAAAATAAATGTAACAAGAGAAATTCCTAAAACAATAAGTAGATATTTTTCAACTGAAGAGTGGCTTGTTAAGGCGTAGACAACAATTGTTGCTATTAAGGTTGATGATAATGGTACTAATAGCGAGGTAATAAAATTAATGATCAAATAAAACTTCATTTTATGGCATTTGATAAATGATTCACGATATACATATTTGATGTTTGAAAAAATAGAATGTTTAACCATATTCTTCTCCTTCTTTTTATGTGTCTACTAATCCACTTTCATAAATAATTTATTTAATATTATAACATAACAATGTTACATTAGCAAGGAAAAAGTTAATATTAATCACCTTTATTCATATAAAATAAAAAGGTCTTATCTTTCAAAAAGACCTTAATCTATTTAAACTATATTAACCCATTTTGCATAATAAGTCTCTGCTGTTACGCCTTCATCTTTTTCAAATCCAGGATATTCCGTAATTGGTTCTTTACACCAACCTGCAAATGTATATCCAACACGAACTGGAGTTAACATTTGTTCTGGTGCATGCATTGATACTGTAACATCTTTTGTTGCTTCACTTGCTTCGAGGAAGTATATATCAATTGATGTATTTGAAGATTCTGAAGGTGGTAACCATTCGATAACAACATATGAACCATTTTCAACATCCTTATAAATATTAGCAAGTGTTGATTTATATGTAGAAGTACACTTATCATGATAACAAATATATAATTTTGCTTGAGAATTTATATATCCGACACCTTTACCGATAAATTCATAAACACCAGTGATACCACTAGGTTTTAAAGCAATAACATACCACGCTGTAAGTAGATAAATTATATTATAAATGAATGGTATAAAATGCTAAAAAAGTAAGTTTATTAAAACTTACTTTCACATTTCTTTATTTTAATTCTTTTTTCATATAAGCAAATGTTTGAACAATCTTAAAACC
>DATCKF010000066.1:0-8311 GCA_036562395.1 Bacilli bacterium | reverse complement strand
GCGAATGCGGAAAAGTTAGGTATTCCTGCTAACATCTTTAAGGAAAATGATTTACATATTCATGTCCCTGAAGGTGCGGTTCCAAAGGATGGACCATCAGCAGGGGTGGCAATAGCAACAGCTATAACTTCAGCTTTTTCTCAAAGATACATTAATCATGAGGTTGGAATGACTGGAGAAATTACGCTTCGAGGTCGTGTTTTACCGATTGGTGGACTTCGTGAAAAAGCAATTGCAGCTCACAGAAGTGGTCTAACAAAGATTATTATTCCAAAAGAAAATATGAAAGATCTTGAAGAAATTCCAGTCAGTGTCTTAGAAGAGCTTGAAGTTATCAGTGTTGAAACTGTTGATGAAGTGTTAAAAAATGCTTTGTTATAAACCAGTACCAAAAGTACTGGTTTTTAAATTTACTTTATAATAGGGGGTTATGGGAGGATGATTAAATAGTTGTGAAGATAGTAAAAAACGATTTAAGGCTAAAATTAGGTAGTTTTATTATAATTTATTTTTAATATAAAACTTGAAAAAAAATTTTATTGTGTTAAAATAGAAATAGTATTTATCTTAGGATAAGAGGAGTAAGTTGTGAAACTAGAATTATTTAAAGGATTTTATTTCTTATACGTTGCGATATTTATCATTGTTATCATAGTAAGCCTTTTAATATTAAAAGGAAAAAGTGAATCATTTAAGAAAAGATATATATCTTCTTTATTATTCTTTTCGTTATTAATTCACTTTTTGAAGTTGTTGTTTCCTCCTTATGTAAATGATGAACTTGCCTTTCGTAAAATTACTCCCGAAAACATCTGCGCCCTATCTACACTAACATTCCCATTTATCTTTCTATCAAAAAATAAATATTTAAAAGATTATATGTTTTATGTTGGTTTAATTAGTGGTAGCATTGCAGTCATTTTACCACTTGAAGCAATCGGTAAACCAGCATTTGTATTTGATGTTATCCGCTTTTATATTTGCCATATCATCATTACCGTTGCTCCACTTTTAATGGTTGTAACGGGACTTCATACTCTTGATTATCATCGCATCATTATGGTTCCCGTACTCTTCTTAATGGTGATGGCAATTATTATGGTTAATGAAATTATATTAATTGAAATTGGTGTTATCGATATTAAAGATACACCCGATGGAAAAGATTTACTTGCTGTTGGTAGATATCGTAATTTTTCATTAATTTTTGGTCCATCAATTGAATATTTTGTCAATAATAATATTACAACATTAGAAGATATTATAGATATCTTTGTGCCTGAATTCTTTAGAACGATTCCTTTTGGACCACTCGCTGGTGAAAAAAAATATTGGCCAATTTTATGGGCAGTATTTCCTGTTTTTATCTTTTTACCTCTAATATCAATGCTTCTTGCGTTATATTGGGAAAAAGATCATCTGAAAAGTGATTTACATGTTTTAAAAAATCGAATAATTAAATTCTTCAAAATGGAGTAAAAAAATATTTATTGCATTATCCTTATTAATATGGTATAATATTTTTAGTGTAAAATTGAAAACTTTGGCAACACTATATAAGGAGGACATTATGACTATTTGGGATATATTATTAATAATTGTTTCGAGCTTTCTAATCGTAATAATTATTTTACAAGAATCTAAAGAAGATGCAACTGCTGCATTTACTGGTGAAAAGTCAGAATTATTTGCAAATAAGAAAGAAAGAGGAATTGAAGTTTGGATTAGTTGGATTACAACTGGTTTATCAGTCGCTTTCTTCGTTCTTGCAATAATTACACAATTCTTTGTACAAAGATTTTAGTCATAATAGGCCTGATAATGAGGCCTATTTTTTATCCAAGAGGTAATAGTTATGAGAGAAACCATTTTAACATTTATGGAAGATAAACATTATAGACCAATGTCAACAGCGGAATTAAGCGAAGCTTTGAATGTTAGTGAACAACAGTTACAAATTGAACTTGATAAATTAGAAGCCGCATATATCATTAAAAAAACGAAAAAGAAAAAATATGATTTAATGAAACGATTTAATTTATATGTTGGCGTTATTAATGTCAAGGAAAAGGGTTTTGGGTTCATAAGAAGTGATGAGTTTGTTGATGAATTTTATGTTCCGAAAGAATTAATTGCAGATAGTATGGATAATGATAAAGTCCTATTTACAATTACCGATAATTCGATGGATCCTGGATATAAGAAAGAAGCTGGGGTTGTTGAAGTAATTGAAAGACATTTGCAAGAAGTTATCGGAACGATTGTGTTAGGGAAAAAGGGAAAATCAAAGTTTGTTCCTAATGATAAAACTCTCGATTTAACATTCGAAGTAACTGATTATGGAATTAGTGTTCCTGGTGATGTTGTTGTCTTTAGGATTAATAATTATGTCAATGCGAAATTGGTTCGTGGTGAAGTCACCAAGATTTTAGGTAATATCAATGATGTTGGAATTGATATTAAAAGCATTGCATATAAATATGGATTTGAAAGTGAATTTACAGAAGAAGTTATAAAAGAAGTAAAAAATATTCATGTTGATTATGAACATGAATATGCCAGAAGACGCAAAGTCGATGGGATGGTCATTACCATTGATGGAGCGGATGCAAAAGATTTAGATGATGCTGTAAGCATTAAAAAATTAGATAATGGTAATTATTTATTAGGTGTATATATTGCTGATGTATCGTTTTATGTTGAAGAGAAAAAAGCGATTGATATTAGCGCCTTTGAACGCGGAACGAGTGTTTATCTAACTGATCGTGTTATCCCAATGTTACCTCATAAATTATCCAATGATTTATGTTCATTAAATCCACATACCAATAAACTTGTGATTGGTTGTGAAATGGAAATAAATCATGATGGAAAAGTTGTAAGCCATGATATTTTTGAAGGTGTTATTAATACCAAATATCGCATGACATATAAAGATGTCAATTTAATGCTTGAAGAAGAGGATAAATCTTTAATTGCTCAATATCAAGATTTATATCCTGATTTATTATTAATGAGAGAACTTGCGAAAGTGTTAAACACGATGCGCAATAATCGCGGGGCACTTGATTTTGATATTCCGGAAGGGAAAATAATTGTTGATGAGAATGGAAAACCAATTGATGTTGTTAAAGTGGTTCGTGGCGTTGGTGAAAAGATTATTGAAGAGTTTATGTTAATTGCTAATGAAACGGTTGCGGAAACGATAACACATATGGGTTTACCATTTATCTATCGTATTCATGATAATCCAAATGAATTAAAACTTAATAAATTTATTAGAGTTGCAAATTATTTAGGATATAAAATAAATACTCATCAAAATGGTCTTCATCCTCATGATTTACAAAAAATATTGTATAATATAAAAGATGAAGATGAAGGTTTAAAAACATTATTATTGAGAATGATGGCAAAAGCTAAATATAGTGAAAAAAATATTGGCCACTATGGTCTAGCTAGTACATGTTATACTCATTTTACATCTCCAATTCGTAGATATCCAGATTTGATTGTTCATAGATTACTACGCAAATATTTATTTAAACATGAAATATCAGTAGAAGATCAAGAAAATGAATTAATTAAAATCATTAGAGCTGCTGAACAATCTAGCGTTCGTGAACGTGCTGCGATTGATTGTGAATTTGAAGTTGAAGATATGAAAAAAGCTGAATATATGGAAAACTTCATTGGTGAAGAATTTGATGCTAAGATTACATCAGTTACTAATTTTGGTTTATTTGCAGCTTTAGATAATACTGTTGAAGGATTAATCCATATTTCAGATATTAAAGGTTATTTTGTGTTTGATGAGAATACGATGTCATTAGTATCTAAAGATGAATCATTTCATATTGGGGATCGTGTAAGGGTTAAAGTTAAAAAAGCCAATAAAGAAACTCGGCAAATTGATTTTGAACTTGTGAGGGGTGAAAGATATGGAAAAAGGGATAAAGGTCGTCGCAAGAAACAAAAAAGCGCAACATGATTATTTTATACTAGAAACATTTGAATGCGGAATTGTTTTAACAGGTACAGAAATTAAATCAATTCGGGCATCGAAAGTATCAATTCAAGATGCGTATTGTTATGTGAAAAATGAAGAATTGATAATTGTTAATATGCATATTGCGAAGTATGATCATGGGAATATTTTTAATCATGAGGAAACTCGTGATCGTAAATTATTAGCTCATAAAAAAGAAATAAGAAAATTAATGGGTCGAAGTACTCAAGAAGGGTTAACGATTGTTCCTTTAGAAGTATACATCACTCATGGTTTAGCAAAAGTCAAAATTGCGCTTGTGAAGGGGAAAAAGCAATACGATAAACGTGAAGATATGAAACGTCAAGCAGTTAATAAAGAGATTGCCAAGAATTTAAAAGGGTATAGGTATTGATATGAAGAAGTGTGGAAATTGCGGGAAGTTAGTAGAAGATGATTTAAGTCTTTGTGATAATTGTGGATATGATTTATCAACTCAAAAAGAAGAAAAGCAAAAATTAATTAAAGTTACACCACAACATCCAACAGATTTATTTGATTATCCGATTTTATCATTTGTTTTTGGGATATTCTCATTAATCTTTCCTATCTATATCTTTAGCTTGCTTGCAATTAAACTATCAAAGAAACCTTATAAACCATCCCTTGAACCAATGTCTAAACTAGGTAATATCTTTGGGTACTTAGGAATATTAGTTTCAACACTTTTTATAGGTTATATCATTTATCGATTTATTTAATCATTAATATTTACAAATATCATAAAATATAGTATAATAACATTGAAGGAATTTCCTTCAAATATGGGATAGTTATGGATTCGACAGGCTATTTGAAGTAATATAAGCATGTCTTGTAGTTCAAGTAAAAAACTGAGGTTTTAAATTAACCGCAAACGAAGAAAAAACAAATTACAATTTAGCTTTTGCAGCTTAAGCATGAGCGCTCTATAGAGAAACCCCTCCTAAGTTTTTCTAAATAGAGTTACAGTTTTAGGATTTGATTAATAAGTTTGCCTTGCCTTATTAATCGAGAATTAAAGGATAGAATATTAATTGTTTGTTAGTTTACAATTAATATTTGAAATAATTAAACTGACTAAACATGTAGAAAGTATTACGAATGATAGTTTGGACGCGGGTTCAAATCCCGCCTATTCCACCATTAGAAAGATACTCGCTAGAATTGTAATGATTCTAGCGTTTTTTCATTATTTATAGGCATTTTTATTACTTTTTATATCTTTTAAATATCTAAGAGGAAGAATTTCTGACTTTAATACATAACAAAAATGCAAAAATCTAAGTTCAAATATCGTTCAATTCTTTTAAGAGTGCAACCGATATTTAATTCCGGTTGTGGTCTTTAATATAGGCAAAGTAAAACCCTTCTTGATAAATCAGGAAGGGCCTTTTTTTATTTGTTTATGATTATACCGTATTTGGTTTTAAATTGTGTTTTCCTAACAATGTAGGTATGTTCACCTTCAAATAGAAGATGAGAAGGATTTAGTTTTGGCTTTGTTACTGTATCATTACCAACCATAAAGTATATGAATTCTTTTTTAACAATAATGCATTTTTTAAAGAATTTTTTGAATGGTGATTTCTCTATAGTATTTGGATCATCAGAAACGTTAGCTAGCGAGTCTATAATATTCTTTATTTCTACATTTGGATTTATTGCTACCGATTTCTCATGAATCAATTTTGATTTTTGTAGAGCTAACTCATTAAGCTTATCTAAATAAACATATTTCATTCTGTTCTCAAATTCATCAGAACTCCTAGCTGCACTTTTATATTTGGATCTATAAGCTTTTATCTCAAGTTGTATATCGGCTATTTCATTATCTGTTTTATCTAGATTTGTATTTGTAAATGCTAGAAGTAGTTCTTTTTTGAAGTAAGGTATATCTTTGCGTATTTGGCCTATAATTTTGGCCATAATCGCGTTTAATTCATTAACAGGATAATTATCGCTCTCACAGAGTTTACCGTTCTTATTTTGGGCACACATTAGAAATCTTGTTGTAGGCTTACCATTATAATGATTAATTTTATGCTGGTAATAATTACCACAGTATGGACAAAGAACGAATGATGCATAAGCTGATAGTTTATTAGTATCTCTTAGGAGTTTACCATTTTCATGTGATGGAATGTTGTATTTAATAATTGCTGCATTCATTTTAGCTTGGACTGCATTCCAGGATTCTCTATCAATAATAGCAGGATGAACGTTATGAGCTATGTATTGGTCTTTTTCACCATAGTTTCTTTTTGATTCATGTGTTAAAACATTTGATACATAAGTTTTCTGGAATAAAACATCTCCGACGTATTTTTCATTTCTTAAGATGTTTCTAATAGTAGAAGGACTCCATTTATATCCTCGTTTATTAGGTATTTTGTTTTCATGTAAATAATTAGCAATGATGTGTGTTCCTTTACCTTCAAGATACATCGAATAAATTAGTTTGATAACTTCAGCTTCCTTTTGATTTATGTATAAATCACCATTGTCATCATATTTATACCCTAGCATTTGATTGACAGGGATATAATACTTACCTTCCTTCATGTTTTTATCTACTCGCCACTTAACGTTAGCTGACATTGATAATGCTTCAGCTTCAGCAAATTCACTAAACATTGTCATCGCTATATCACATTTAGTATCTAGAGAAGATAAGTTTTGCTGTTCAAAGAATACCTCAACATTTAATTTTCTTAATTCCTGAATTGTAGAAAGAAGATCTACTACGTTTCTTGAGAATCTAGCGATTGATTTAACAAAGATGATATCGATATAACCATCTCTAGCTAATTGAAGCATATTTTTAAAACCATTACGCTTAGCAATAGTAGTACCAGATATTCCATCATCATAAAATACACCTACTAAATCCCAGTTAGGATTATCAAGAACTAATTCAGTATAGTATGAAATCTGTTCTTTCAAAGATGTTTCTAGGCAGTCCTTATCATTTGATATTCTTGCATAAGCTGCAATCTGAAGTTGTCTTCCAGGGACTCTTTTGTGTAGTGTTTTAAATTCCATATGAATCCTCCATTCTAACGACGTCATACTTTAGCGATATACCTTTTTCATTTTCTAAAGTAGAAGAGTAGATAACAGGTAGACTAAGGCATTTAGTTATATTTTCTTTTGTTGGTTCTATATTTGAATCACCAAGAACAAATACTAACGAATTATCCCTTTTTCTAATTGCTAGCTTTATGGCCTTTCTAACAACATAATTATTCACTTTTCTTTCCTTAATAAAATCTTTGATTTTACCAATGTGAGTTGCATCATAATTATGAGCTTTTAGGTCATTTTTAATTGAATCAATATCTTTATTAATCTCATTGAGTTTAGCTTTCTCTTTTTCATACTCTTTTTTATACTTATTAATATCTTTATCTTCACTTGCTAGGGTAATAAGCATATTGATTTTTTCTTGAGTCTTTGTGGATTCTAAAGCTTTTGCTTTTAGTTCATTAACAGTTTCATTAATTGCTGCCTGATATGTTTCAATAAATAGATTTACATAGTTCTCATCAACTTTATAGAATCTATCGATTACATCATTTAATGCATCTAGAGCCAAATTGAAATCCAGTGGCTTGTCACAATCACAATCAACGTAGTCTGGATGACTTTTATTAACAACTTTACAAGTAAGTATCTTCCTTCTATTTACTGAATAGTAATTAACAGATTTAAGTGCTAGAGGTCTACCGCAACATGCGCAATATAAAACTCCTGCATATTTGTTGTCAGGTTCAAACACAAGACCAGAATTAAATTTGTTGTTACTTTCTCTAAGCAGCTGAACTGCATCAAATACCTCTTGAGAAATAATAGGCTCATGATGATTGTGAACTACATATTTATCGATTAATCCATTATTTTTATATGCTTTATGATCTAAGAAATTAGTAACAACAGTCTTTTGCATTACAAACAGACCGACATACTTTTCGTTCGCTAATATTCTCATTATCTTTGCAATGTCCCAGTCATTTTTGTCAGATTTCGTTGGTACATTTTCTTTATTTAACTTAGCTACAATATCTCTATAGGAATAACCTTCTAAATAAAGATTGAATATTCGTCTTATTAGTTTAGCTTCAGATTCGTTGATTACAATATCTCCACCTTCAGTTTTCTCATATCCAATAGTAGTCGCAACGGACATTTTCCTTTGGCCCTTTTCCATTCTTTTTCTAACACCCCATTTAACGTTCTCAGATATAGATTTAGATTCTTCTTGGGCGAAAGAAGCATAAATAG
>DATCKF010000060.1:0-2904 GCA_036562395.1 Bacilli bacterium | reverse complement strand
ACACCAATATCCGCTTTGGGATTATAGATAGTTATTCCCGAAATTTTTGTTAATTTTTCTAGTGCATATTGATGTAAGGCATGTTCATGTTTTGCAATGTTATCATAACCAAGATTTTCAAGATAATCAACTGCAGCCCCTAATCCTATCGCTTCCGCAATCGCTGGTGTTCCTGCTTCAAAACAGTGTGGAATATCTTTTATTTGTACATCATATAAATTAACTTCTTCATTCATATCGCCACCGAAATCAACTGGTTTAAGAGTCTTTAAGATTTCTGCTTTACCGTATAGTACTCCAATTCCGGTAGGTCCTAACATTTTATGTCCTGAGAATGCTAAAAAGTCACAATCAAGTTTACGAACATCGATTCGAAAATGTGGTATTGCTTGTGCTGCATCAACAATCACAATCATTCCATGATCATGAGCAATTTTGATGATTTCTTCAAGTGGAGAGATATATCCCATAACGTTTGAAACATACGTAATTGCGAGTACTTTAGCACGATTTGTAATGACTTTTTTAAAGTTCTCCGCTGTAATCATTCCCTCACTAGTTAATGGAATATAAGTAAGAGTTAACTCAAGTTCTTTACTTGCAACTTGCCATGGTAGGACTGAACTATGATGTTCAAGCTGTGTAACAATTACTTGATCACCTTTCTCAAGTCTATTCTTATACATGTAACATACTTTATTAAGTCCATCCGTGGTACTTTTGGTAAATATTACTTCCCGAGGATCGCAATTAATAAAACGAGCAATCTTTTCTCGAGCATTTTCATATTCATCAGTTGCTTGATAACTCATTTGATATACACCACGATTTATATTTGCACGATAATTATAATAATAATCGTTCATTTTATCAATTACTGATTGCGGTGTTAGAGAAGTAGCGGAATTATCTAAATATACTAATTGAGGATGACTTTGATATATAGGGAACTCTCTTCGCAATTTTAATACATCCGTAATAATCCCTCCTTTATTTATATAAAATTTTATTTACTTCATTAAAGATATAATTCTTTAGTTTTTCATCATCTAAATGACGAAAATAAGGTGATATAAAGGCAGCGACAAGCAAAGCTTCACTATCTTCACGTGTTAAACCACGACTCATTAAATAATATAAATCTCTTTCATCAATCGCACCAATTGATGCCCCATGATTAGCCATAACATCATTTTCATTTATTTCCAAAATTGGTTTAGCAATTATTTGCGAATACATATCAAGAATAATTCCCTTGGTTTGTTGCGATAGATTACTTGATACAGCATTTTTATTAATAATTCCTTTATTATTAAACGATAAAATAGAATTATTATTGCTTATGCCATAATTATTAATACGTGAGGTTGTTTTATCACCAATATGGTAAACATTATAATCAAATTCTTGCTCTTTCCCGCAAGCATTGACAATAACATTTGTCATATTAGCTTCCGCTCCACTATTAATTAAAAAGACATTAGCTTGATGATAGCAACTTTCATTATTTAAAAATAAATCGTCTAAAGTAATATATGCATTATCTAAACAATAAGCATTGGCTATTGTATGCACATGATTATTACAATTTGTAAATGTTTTTAAATGAACTTTACTATTTACTTCACAAATAAATTCTAATTTGATTTTTACTTCATTTTGAATTGCATAATAAATATTTGTGATATTCACTTCAATATTATCATTTACAATTATATTATAAGCGATATATTTTCGTTCATGATTTAAGTGAATGATTTTTAAATCTAGATTATTGTTGAGGAGGATTGTTGAAGCGTAATCGATGTTATCTAATATTTCATTTTCTTCTTTAGATTTTTGACGACGATAGTAATCATCAGTATCGACATTATCATTAACTGTCAATTGACAATCATCATCAGTAAGATTGGTATTTATCGCTTTACCATCAATGAAGATAATATATTTTTCGTCATCATTAATTAAAGTCAATGCATTGTTAATCTCATCTTGGTATTTCATTTTGGATCCTTTACAGCACAACTCCCGAGAACAATTCTTCTAGTCGCTTCAACTTCTTCTTCGATTCCCAATTCATTTTTTATCCAATCATATCCTTCAGCATCTATTTTTGAAATCAATTCCTGACCACCACTGCGAACAATACGTCCATCAATCATAATATGAACATAATCAACATTGATATAATCTAATAGACGTTGATAATGAGTAATAACAAGTGCTGCAAAATTTTCACTGCGCATGTTGTTGACATTTTCTCCAACAATTTTTAAAGCATCAACATCTAATCCTGAATCAATTTCATCAAGAATCGCGAAATTCGGCTTTAACATTTTCATTTGCAAAATTTCATTTCTTTTCTTTTCACCACCAGAAAATCCTTCATTAACATATCGATGAGGAAGGTCTGGATCCATTTTTAATTCTTTTACTGCTTTATCCATTTCTCTAACAAATTTAAATAAAGATATGTGCTTATCTTTTTCTAAACGAGCTTGCATTGCTGATTTAATAAAATCAGCATTTGTGATACCAGCAATTTCATTTGGATATTGCATCGCCAGAAAGATTCCTTTACGGCTTCTTTCATCAACACTCATTTCGAGGACATTTTCACCATTTAAAGTGATTTCCCCTGAAGTTACTTTATATTTGGGATCTCCCATAATAATTGCTGCTAAAGTTGATTTGCCTGTCCCATTAGGACCCATAATAGCATGGATTTCCCCAGTTCTAAGAGTTAAGTTCAATCCTTTAATTATTTCTTTATTTTCAACTTGAGCATGGAGATCTTTAATTACTAGTTCCATTTTTTACTCCTTTATATGTATAACCTACTGATTCTAATTCCGTATTAAAATTAAATTTGCCTTCTAATCCACTTGTAATATATATTTCTTT
>DATCKF010000056.1:0-15082 GCA_036562395.1 Bacilli bacterium | reverse complement strand
GCGGATTCGACACAGCGCGACTTTTTATCATTTCTTCAAAATTCAGCGCCTTCAACCCTCATATTCATTCAGATTTACCACCCGAAAACAGGGCTAAAATGTAACGTCCTAGTGTGCAAAAGTTTTGTGCGCGTTACACGCTTTGCAATAGTGGACATCGAATGATTTAAATATATTTTAACATAGACTCATATAAAATACAATATTATAAAATATACTTTTTTACAAATTTTTATTTTTGTAAACATAAATCTAATTAAAATCCAAGGGAACCAATACCCCTTGGAAATAAAATAATGTGACTAAAATATGAATGCTGAAATGAAACTTTCCATTTCAAAAAGCCATCTTATCTACCAGTATATAACCACATGATTATTATATTTCTCTTCTACTGTTATATCTAATATATCACTAGCATTCTTTAATCTTTCTTTCCATTTATCAATACATTTTAAATAATCCAATTTAAATAAATAAATTACTAAAGACTTCTCTCCCACTTCAACAAACACATTTGTTAAAGCATAGAGAACATGTTCAATACTATATTTATCAACTTCAATAAAATTCAATGGATTTACAATATCAATTAAGCAAAGTAAAAACAGTAAAGGATCTTTATCAAAATTAACTTTTGGATAATTTGCTTCTGTTAATTCATATAATGCAAATTGATTAACAATTTGCAAATTATTAATTCTTCGAATATTATGATTCATTATAGTAAAAGCAATATCACGATAAATATCTAATTGATAAATACTAAAGAATAAATCATTGTGATTAAAATTATCAATCGTAACATTCTTATCTTTTTCTTTCTCTTTAATATAAGCATTAATTAAATTGTTTTTGAATTGTTGGAAGATCATATTTCCACCAATAATTCCGTGATCGATAGTTTTATGAAGCACAGAATATTCATAATATCTTTTATATAATATTTCATTAAATCTTAAATCAAGGCGGAAATATTTATAAAGAGAATAATCATATAAATATACTTCATCTCTAAATATTTCACTTAAATCAAAATGCAAATCCGGGTTAACATCTTTTTCTTTTAGAAAAGCTAAATCATGAAGATATGAAGTTAAAAACCATAAATATATAAAATCAAGTTTTCGATCTGTTTTATTGATTGAAGAAAAATATTCTTCAATTTTTTTATCAATATTAGATATAGAAGCAAAATAATGACCTAATAAAAATGCTAAAACAGTATGTTGAGCTCGTGAAAATTCTTTACTATCTTCATCTTGAATATTAAAAAACTGTATTATTAGTTTATAACAATCATCATTAGATCGTAATAGCTCCCGGATATTATTAACTTGTGGTAAACCAGTAAATTGAATTAATTCACTGAAATTATTAATCATTGATTTATTACTCATATTCTATTCTTCACCTATAATCAATTCGAAAGGATGATTACTTTCATCAATAATATATAATGGTTTATTATAATAAATAATTGATCTTAATACTTCTTTATTAGGGTATCGATCAGTAAATTTATGACTGCAGAAAGCAAGGAATCTTGCATCATAATCGATACATAAACGATTATTATAATGATGTCTTGAACCATGTTGAGGAAGGGTGATAGTTCCAACAAACTCTTGATAACGATAAAAAGAATTATATAACTCATTGTAATTTTTCTTACTGGAAATATTAAAATCACCTACATAAAGACATCCACCCTTCAAATACTTTCTTTCAGAGTAATTGAAGGAATAATCAGTTAACTTCTTAAATCTTGGCCCAGAATAAACAACAAGAGTATTAGAATTACTTACTCCTTCAAGATCGTTTGTGAAAAGGGAACGTAGGGTTGTTAAAACTTTATTTGATGACTTTAATAAACTATCAAATGTTAAATCTTCAAGATGGTATTGACTTAATGCTTTTTTAAACCTTTTAATGCATTCATTATATTGATAATTACAAGTATAAATAATCCAATTTTGATCATCGCGATTGCAGAAATCATTTAATGTAAAGAAGCTATTTCCTACTATTTCAATAATATTGGTATTGGTAAAATGTTTATCTTTTGATAATAAAGTAAGCAAAATATCGTTTCTAGCTTTATCATATAATAAATGTTTAGCTAACATATAAAGCCTTTCATCATTATTTAAATAAGGAATAATGATATTATCAACTTGATAATTTTTAAGTAAATATTCAAGTCCATTAGTATAATTATTTTGTAAATCAGTTATAAATAAAGCATTTATTCTGCGATTCTGATATAAATTCTTTTGTATTTGATCATTAACACCTTTAATCTTTGAACCGCCACAATTAAATACAATCGTTACATCTTGAAAATGTTCAACTGCAAAAAATCCTTGACCTATAGGTAAAAAACTTCTCAACATTTTATTTCCCTCTTAAAAATATAATTGTTAAAATTTAGTAATTTTTCTGTATATATTTTACCATATATTATTAAATAAATAAATAAATATTTGACATTTTTTTTACAATTATTATAAAAAAGCTCAATTTATCTAAAAACATTTGTTTTTACTTAAATAATTATATGATAATAAGAGATACCAATTACGGTATCTCTTATATGGGAATATGGTAATTGCTAATAAGCAATAATAAATGTAAATTAAATTTCGCTTAAATATTAAAGTGTATTTTGTTTTAAATGTAACATATTATCAATTTCATTTACTCTATCCATAAATTTATGATCATCTGTATATTGTATTGGATATTCTACAGTAAATAATTTCTTCATCATATAATAAGCAAATGCATGCGCATCAAGTTCAATATCTAATGATAAATCAACTTTAACTTTTTTATCAATTTTATTTAATTCTTTCTTCCAAAGTTCTACTTTATCTTCATCTTCTTTATAATAAGGAATTAACCCTTTATCCTTATAAAGAACTTGTAAGCATTGATATGCACGTCTTACTTCATAAAAAGCTTCATACATACCATCAACAATGTTTGTATTATCAAGCCATTCTTGATTAAAAAAGATTGTCCAATCTTCTTCTACAAAAATACTTTTAATCTCTGGATCTGGAAGACGATCCCTTGCAATTAACTTAGCTTTTAAATCTGCAGTTATCTTCAAAAAAGCAGCCCCTATTTTTACAATATGTAATGGTGCTGTTAAATTATCGAATTCAAAATCATTGTTAGACATGTTACTACCTCCTTAATAACAATAATTACAATTGAATTCAATAATAAATATCTTGTTTATATCTTATATAAATAAATAATTAGTAATTTATTTTAATCGCATCTTTTCATCTATTTCTTTAATTCTTAAATCTACTTCTGCTTTTATTAATTTTGATATTAAGAATTCTTTCAGATATAATTTTTTCATCATATAATGAGCAAATGCAATCGCATCAATTTCTATATCCTGATGATATTTATATGTATTATCATTACTTAAATAATACTCATCTAATTCTTCTTTCCAAAGTCTTATCCTATTATCATCTTCATGATAATAATGGATTAATCCTTTATCTTTATATAAAACTTGCATTGCTTGATAGGCATGTCTTACTTCATGAAATCCAGTATGTAATACTTCATAAACTTCTGAATAACTTACCCAATCTTGATTAAAGTAAATAAGCCAATAATCATAATTAAATAGGGCTTTTAATTTAGAATTTGGTAATTCAGATGGATTAATAAATATACCCTTTAAACCATTACCCAATTTTAAATATTCAGATCCAATTTTCACAGCTAACTTTGCTGCATCATATGGGGTCATATTACTTTCATTCATGAAAAATCCTCTAAAAATGACAAAAAAGCCAAATATTAATCACCTAACAGTAACTTACATTTAGCTATTTTCATTCGTTTCTATTTCTCAATTATTAACAAAATTTTATCATAAAATTTATAGTAATTCAAGGGGTTTTGTATAAAAATGTAAAAAATTAAGTTTAGATATCTAAACTTAATTGCTTAACCCCCAAAATAAATGATTTCATTTTTAAATCAATATTAAATCATAATAAATCAAAAAAGATACCAATCCAATTGGCATCTTTTTCAATATGGTTAGAAGTGTTTAATTAATTATATATTGAATTCCTGTAAATCTACATCATTAACAATGAACGATCCCCTAATCTTGCTGCACTTTTCACATAAAGGTACAACTTGCCATTTAGTATCAAAAAAACCATCCTTTTGAACATGTACACCTACAGTCGATTCATTATTACACACAATGTTTGAGCATTTTGTTGCTTTTCTTCCTTTTTTGGCTTCCCACCAATGTTTCCAAGATGAATAGTTAGGAGGTAAAAGTACCCTTATTCCATACAAAATGTGCACTTTTGCCATAATATCCCTTCCTTTAATCTATATTACTTCTAACCTAATTATCTATTTATTTACAAAAATATCTATACTTTTACATTTTTCCCTCTTTATCAAGCATATATATATTACCATAATTTAACTGTATTTACAAGCCTTGTTTAATAATAAATTAAAATGAGAAGTTTTATCTTTACTTTTCCATAAATTACAATATAATTAAATTATACTAGAAAGGAAGAAGTGTATGAGAAGAAAGTTTGCTATTATAATTATTATTTCATTTGTACTATTATTTACTTCTATAGTAATATTTTCGAATACTAAAAGTACAAATGAAAATGACTCAAGATTAGGTGAACAATATCAAAAGCCAAAAACTGATGATGTTGTTCAAATACCAGAAATTCGTGAAAAAGAATGGTTTGAGTATGTTGAATTTGATAAATATAATCCTCAAATTTATCTTGAAGGAAAAACTAAATACATGTTATATACTCCAGCCGATTTTTCACTTGCAACCATTATGAAAGTTTCTCCATTAACAATGTCCTTAGAATTTGGTGATAACCTTAGTTCTACAACAGAATACGCTACTGCTTCTTCTGTTGAAGTAAGTTATGAACGCTCAAGTGGATATGCATGGGGATATAGTGGGGGAGCAGAATTTGAGTTTAGTTTTAAACTCATAGAAAAAGTTAAAATATCAATTGATGGTCATAAGGATTGGCATTATGATGAAACTGTTAGTATCAGTCGTAGTTTTGATGCCATCTTAATCAATGGTGAAATCATCCCATGGCGCATCGTTCAATATCAAGTACAGCTACCTGTCTTTATTGAGATATATGAAGATAATAGGCTTGTAAAAGAAGGATATTATATATGCAATCTTATGAGTGGATTATGTCGAGAATGGGCTGATGGCTATATTGAACATTGGTCAACAGGTAAAAGAGTTACCGTTGATGATTTTTATGGAGAATATTTTAAAGAAGAAAATTTAAAAAAGATCTTAAGGAGTCCATGGTAAAATATGAAAAAAATACTATCATTTTTTATAATTCTTCTATCAATCTTCTTAAGTGGTTGCTCATGGTTTGAAGTTAATAAAGGTATTGATGATACCGAAACCCTCATAACCATTCGCAATTGGTTAGATGAACAAATACCAAATGTCGTCATTGATGATATCAACCTTCCAACAACTTATCCAACAATTAATAGCCAAATTGTGTGGAGCAGTAGTCATAAAAATATCATTTCAACAACCGGACAATTTACTTCACCTACCGAAGATACTGATGTCATATTAACTGCTGTCATTACCTTAATTGGAAGTAAAGATACTGAAAATTCATATAAAACTTATACCAAAACCGTCAAAGCGATGGTCGTAAATGATGAAATTGATAATGCTAATTATTTACTAATTGTTGCTTCATTGGATGAACAAATTCCTGCTTATACGACGCAAAATATAAACTTACCAAAAAGCCATAATGAAATTAATTGCACCATTACCTGGAAATCATCAAACATTAATGTCATTAACCATGATGGTACTGTTTATCCAAAACAAACAACAAATAAAGTTACATTAACAGCAACAATTATCCTTGCAAATACAAAAGAATTCACATGGAGTAAAGAAGTTACTGTTAATTCTCTGAATAATCAAGAAGATTTAAATAAAGTCGCAACAATCAAAGCATACTTAAATGAAGTTATTCCTAAGATTGTAACTGCTAATATTACTCTTCCTTTAAGTCATCCAACCATCGGTAGTACGATTACATGGAAATCAAGTGATGAAGTTCTTCTTTCGAATACCGGTGTATATGGAAATGTCACATCTGATAAAACTGTATACTTAACCGCAACTGTTATTCTTGATAATCAATATATATTTACTCATACTTTAACTCTCACAGTTAAAGTAAATGATGAATATATCAATAATGAAAAAATGAATGCTGTAAAAGCGTGGTTAGATTCGCAAATTCCTGCAGCAACATCAACTGATTTAATCTTACCTCTTTTTTATTCAACAATCCCTTGTACAATTGTTTGGGAATCATCAAAAATCAATATCATGAATAATGATGGCAAAATCACTAATCGTTTAGTTTCAACAACCCTAACCCTTACTGCCAGAATTACTCTCGATAATAATTATCAAGGTACATTCACAAAAACTATTGAAATTCATGCTTCTTCTGATATTGAAAGTGAAAATCAACTTGATATGATTGTTGAATACTTGGATTCGATAATTCCAAATTACGTTGGCAGAGATCTAGAACTTCCAACAACATTCTCCTTATTTGCAGGATCAAAAATTCAATATGAAATCCTTCCAAAAGGAATCTTATCCATAGATGGTAAATTTACATTTCCTGAACAAGAAACAAGATTAACACTTCTTGCTGTCATTACCCTAGCAAATGGTCGAAGTCGATCTTTCATTAAATATCTACAAGCAATCCCTCAAAATGGTGTTACACAAGCAATTCATGATGTCATCAGAGAAATCGAATTCCATTTTATCGATAAAAAATTTGATAATGATATTCCTGCTAGTTACTTAATTACCGAATATAAGGATGCGAAAATTACTTGGACATCTAATAATAATAGTGTCATCGATGGTTCAGGTAAATTCAGAAAACCGACATATGATAAACCAGTTTTATTAACTGCAAAAATTATCATTCCAGGCTTAGATCCATACTTATATGAATTCGAAGTTACAGCTCTTGGAGCAGTTCCAATTCCTGAGCCCAAAAATATTGAAAAATATTTTAAAGAATATATTGGTACAACAATTACCACTGATTTATATTTACCTGGTAAATATAATGAAGCAGATGTAAAAAGAATTACTGATAATGTTACTAGTGAAGATATTCAAGTCATTTGGAGCGTCACTAGTGGTGATATATCCGTCCTTGTTAATGGTAATCAAATTGTTCGTAAAGATAAAGATGTTACTAATATTACCTTAACTGCACAACTTCTTTTCAACAATATTGAAATCGGAAGATTTAATATTTATGATGTGACTGTTAAAGCGGTTACGAAAGATGAAATGATTAAATATGCAAATAACTTTATCAAGAAATACTTACAACTCAACGTTTCAACAGGCACCACCCTTCCAATAGTAACTGATAAGTATGAAGTTATGATTAATTGGAATACATCAAATACAAATATCGCAACTGTTCAAAATGGAATAATTGATGTTAAAGCAACTGCACCAAATTTAAGTTCAGTGACCTTAGAAGCATCATTAGTAAAAAATCAAGTTTTACTTGATAAATTAAATTATAGTGTGAATGTCATTTCTTCTTCGAAAGTAATCACACCAGAATTAATCAATGATCACAATTTATATCAATATTTAGTAAGTAAGTACGGAATAGGCGGAAAATTAACAACTGATTCTTTTAATGCCAATAGTTTAGATAATAAATGGTTTAATTTAGATTTATCGTATGATGCTATCGGCTTTTATATCAATGATCTCAAAGGCATTGGTTATATTACTTCCCTAAGATATTTAAATATCTCTGGACAAAATAGAATAACTGACTTTACTGCCATTAATTCATTAAAAAATCTTGAAGCACTAGTTGCAAAAGATTGCAATATTAATTCTCTTACTGTCAATGATTTTTCACTATTAAGTGGCCTATCAAAACTATATGCCTTAGATTTATCAAACAATAATTTAACATCTTTAACCGGACTTGAAGTGTTAAATAAAGATAAACTTGAGATCTTGTATTTAGCAAATAATAATATTTCTGATATTTCATTACTTAATGAATTTAGAAATCTAAAAGCATTAGTTCTTTCAAATAATAAAGTTCAAGATATATCAAGTTTACAAAACTTATCACGATTAAGTCTATTATTACTTGATCACAATTTAATTCATGATATTTCGCCTTTAGAAAACCTCAAAAGAATTAATACATTAACATTGAACAATCAAGAAACAGTTAAAGGTGATAATAAATCACAATTAAAAGATATTGAAGTATTAGAAAGCATCAATGAATTACGAGCTTTATATCTTCAAGGTAATATTATTGAAGATATCGATTGTTTAAGTCCATTAGGAAAACTAACTACTCTTAATGCAAGTTATAATAATATTCAAAATATGAATATTGTTAGTGACTTAACAAGCTTAAAATATCTAAATCTTGAATATAATCAAATTACTGGTTCAACAAGTTCCATTTCAAGACTTACGCAACTTGAAACCCTTCTATTAGAAGGAAATAACTATTCAGCTGGTACTTATTTTGAATCAAGCGTCAAAGATTTAGTTAATTTGAAAGCTTTAAGTGTTTCTTCAAGAAATAAAGGCTTTGTCATTAATGATTTAAGCTTTTTAGAAAACTTAACAGAATTGCATCATCTCTCATTACCATATTGTAATATTCCAGCAACATATGCAAAGGTAGTTGATGAACAAACAATCACCATTAATAACTTAAAATGTATTACAAAGATTTCGAACCTAACATATCTAGACATTAGTGGTAATAACTTTACTGATATTTCATCATTACATAGTTTAAATCTTCTTGAAAGTCTGTATTTAAATGATTTGAATATTAGTAGTTATGAAGATGAAAGAGGTTTATTTATTCTAACAAACTTTAATAATCTTAAAACTCTATCTCTTGTCAACTGCAATCTTAAAACATTAAAGTTTAATGATGAAGCTTGGTCCCATCAATTACGAAAACTAGAAAATTTAAATCTTTCATATAATCCTTTCACGCAAATCGATATTTCTGATATTTATAATACTGCAAGTGCGAAAAATTTAAAAACATTATACATTGATTCAGAGACTCCAATTTCCTTTATCAAAGCAAATTATTTAGAAAGATTTAACAATTTAAAATATCTATCAGTTATTAATGGAAATCTTGAAATAGCTCCAATGTTTTCAAAAGCCCTAGAATACTTAAATATAAGTAATAATACTGAATATGATTTATCATATCTTGAAAATAATCCAAACCTTAAGTATTTAATTATCAATGGAATAACTAGTAATATTTCCTCATTATCTAACCATACACAACTTAAACTAATCGCTATGGATTTAACTTTATCAAAAAATATGAATAAAGATAATCTTGAAACATTAAATAAATTATCTTTAAATAAGACGATCATTATAATTAATGGTGATGAGGAGTTTATCCCTGATGCCCAAACTGATGGAATTCGCATTTTATCACAAATAACTGATAAAAATACTTCTAAAGGATTATCAATTGACCTTGAAAATAAAATTTGCCAAGGTAATGAATTATTCTTAGCAAGTACATTAAATGGTTATGATCTCAAATGGACAATTACTTTAGGTGAAGAAACACAAGTTATTAAAACTCCTGAAGAATTATGCACATTCCTTGACGGTAAAGATGCAAGTGGGGAGTTAGGGGTAGTTGTTGAAACAAAGATTTATGGAGAGACTGTAAGTATTACTTATACGATTAATTTTGAATTACAAAAAGTCATTTTAGTAACTTATAAAGATCAAAATGATAATGTCCTGATTGTAAAAGATATTGCTTATGGATCCAAACCAGAAAACTTAAATTATCATGTTAAAGGGTATACATTTAATGGTTGGTATCAAGATTTAAATTGTCAAGTTAAATATGACTTTAATAAAACATTAATTGATAATGATACTATATATGGTAAATACACTCCTAATGATTACACAGTAACATTTAAAATTAATAATAAAGTTATGGCATCAAGAATTTATACATATGATAATAAATATGACTTTAGTGATCTTGAAAACCCTACGAAACCTTATTATACATTTGTTGGTTGGGGTATATCAGAACACGACATCTATTACAAGAAGAAAAATGATGCCCTTCAAAACATTGTAAGCTTAAAAGGCGATCAATTTAAATATGATGCTAATATTACATTAAGCCCTGTATGGTCACAAACTGATGAATATTATAATTATATTTCAACACCTAATCAATTAGCAACTATTGATAGTGAAGAAAGTTATAAATTAATCAATGATATAACATTACCAGAAAATTGGACACCATTATCAGAATTCAAAGGAACATTTGATGGAAACGGTAAAACTATTACAACGACTGGAAAATTACAATTTGAAATCGGTGATGATAAGAATATTGTTCATGGAATTTTATTTAATAATAATAGTGGCATAATCCGTAATTTAAATCTCAAGATTAATGAACTTACAACATATGCAACCAAAAATTCTTCATCATACTACCATAAAGGTACTTATACTGTTCATAATGGTGGCTTAGTTGGAATTAACGATGGTACAATCGAAAATGTACATATCACTTCTGAAAAGCAAATCATTAATGATAGAAATAATTCTGTTTTTGGAACTATTACTGCTTTAAATTTAAATAAAGGATCGATTAGAAATTGTACTGTCAATGCTTCCATTTATTCAACCGGAGATGCTGGAGGTATCGCTGGTAGAAACTCAGGAACTATTTCCAACTGTAAATTTACAGGTACAATTGGGATATATGTTTCCGAAGATAATGGCAGTGAAACATTACGCTCATGGGGTGGTATTGTTGCTTACTCATATGGAGGGACTGTTGAAAATTGTAAAGATGTAAAAGTTACATTCAATTATCACGGTGAAAACGGTATGTATCATAAATACACTTTATGGTGGCATAGTAAATGTAATCTTCAAATCAAAGTTGGAGTAATAATTGGCCATAAAGAAGGCAATGCAACTATGAAAGACTGTAGCTTTACAGAGGGTAGTAATAAATTAAATAAAATTGGTGGAGAATTCCATGATGGTGAACACGAACGAAAATATTTATTTGCAAATGAAAATGGTAAAATTGGAAAGGTAAGTTAGTTAATTTATCTAAAATGAAAAAGAGGAAGTTTATCTAGTTAAATCTTCCTCTTTTAAATTTATCACTCATTCATTTTTCTATATAAAAAAATAAAGATACCATTTATGGTATCTTATCAATTATATCGGTTAGAAGTTATTTATTTATTTATCTTACAATTTCTTGTAAATCTATATCGTTAACAAATAACGAACCTTTAATTTTACTACACTTTTCACACAATGGAGCAACTTCCCATTTAGTATTAGAAAAATCTTCTCTTTGTACATGTACACAAACAGTCGCTTCATTGTTGCAAACGACATTAGAACATTTTCCCAACTTTTTATTTTTTTTAGCTTCCCACCAATGATTCCATGATTCAAAGTTTGGTGGTAACATTATACTAGCTCCATGCAAAATGCGAACTTTTGCCATAATATCCCTTCCTTTATATTTTACTTCCAACCGTTATAAACCTAATTTAAGTAATAAATATGTAAAATTGTCTTTTTATAGTATTTAAATAAAAAGTATTACATTTACACATTTATATAATACCACAATTACAAATATAAAGCAATACATCAATTTACATTATTTTACATAACTTTCTATAATTTTACATGAAAATTGTTACAAACATATATTGATTTTAAAAATAATTATTTCCATTATTTTCTATTTATGATATACTATAGTTACATTAACAATTGGAGGTAATTATATGTTACCTGATAATGAAAAAAATCAAATTATTGATTTAGCAAAAGAAATTAGATTAAAACATTTCACTCCTAATCCTTCTTATTTAAAAGTTAATATTGACGAATTTCCTCACATCTTCTTCTTAGGATGCCTAATGGATAGACAAATACCATATGAAAAAGCTTTTAATATTCCAAATATTATCGCCCAAGAAATAGGATATAATTTTTCTTCTTTTGCTTCAAAAGATAAGAACTTTTATGTTAACTATTTTAATTCAAATCGATTACATAGATTTAATAATCAGATGGCAATAAACTTCTATGAAGCAGTACAAAAAATAAATAATGAATACAATGGAAATGCAGCAAACATTTGGAATGATAATCCTTCAAGTACAACTTTATTAAAAAGATTAAAATCATTCAAAGGCATCGGCACATCAATTGCAAATATGATTATTAATATACTAGAAAGACGTGGCTTTATAAAAATTGATAGAATAGGAATTGATATTAGTCCAGACCGAAATGTTTTAAGAGTAATTACTAATATGGGATTAATTAATAAGCCTTCACAAAAGGAAGCAATTAATGTAGCTAGAATTATTTCTCCTGAATATCCAGGGTTGCTTGATAAATTATTTTGGGAAATTGGTAGATTTTATTGCTTAGAAGATAATAGAAAATGCAATATCTGTTATATAAGAAAATATTGTAATATCGGAAAAGGAATGTATAATTAAAAATCCTAGCTTTATCTAGGATTATTTTAATAAAAAAATAAGTAATTAAGATTAATGAAAATTAGTATTCATCGATAACATATATGAATTGCTTAGTTATTTAATCCCTCATTAAATCTATACAAACTTTCTCACATAACTTCTTATATGTTTCAATAGGATGTAAAAGTGATTCGTTAACTGTTGCAACTTCATCAACAATTGCATAAATTTTCATATTAGGAATTTCTTCTATCTCTTTGATTGCACAAACACCAATAACTTTTTGATTATTTTTCACGCGCTTTAAAATTCCCGAAATAACTTTACCATCAAGACTTTGATAGTCAATTTTCCCTTCACCAGTAATAATGACATCAACATCAAGATTATTAAAATCAATTAAATCTAATAGATAATTAATTCCTGAAACAAATGTCGGTTTGAAGAAAGAATGAAAAGCAAATCCGACCCCTCCTGCTGCTCCACTTCCTTGGTATAAGCTTGCATCAAATCCAATAGATTGTGATACGATCTTTGCATAAGAAGCCATATTTTCTTCTAATAGCGGTAAATCATTGCTCTTTGCACCCTTTTGCAAAGAATATACATAAGTTGCTCCTTTAATTCCAAGTAAAGGATTTATGACATCACTTAAGACAGTAACGTTAATATCTTTAATCTTATTATATAACTCTGATGCATCAATTGATTTTATATCTTTTAATTTAAGATTACATAAACCTTTAATTTCAGAATTTTGATTATAAAATTTAACGCCTAATGCTTCAAGCATTCCAGCACCACCATCATTTGTGGCACTTCCTCCAATTCCAACAATTATCTTTTTATATCCTTTATTAAAAGCATCATTTATTAATTCTCCAAGTCCATATGTAGAGGTAAGAAAAGGATTTTTTTCATCATCTTTTAATAAACCTAAACCACTACTTTCAGCCATTTCAATATATGCAGTATCATTATCTACAACATAATATGATTTAATTAGTCTTGCAAGTGGATCATTAATTGAACAATTTATCCTCTTAACATTTTTAATAAAGCTAATCACATCTAAAAATCCCTCTCCCCCATCTGATATCGGGATATAAGATGCTTCAATATTTCTTTTTTGTAGTGTTTCAGTCATGATTTTTCCAAGTGTTAACGATGATAATGTTCCCTTAAATGAATCTATTAATGATAATACTTTCATCAAAACATCTCCAAGCTTTTGGTTACATTAAATTATTTATTTTACTATTATTTTGCAAGTTCCCATAAATATAATGAAGCAATACTGCCATAAGGACGATAACGATCCTTCAATTCAAGAAGTTTCTCTTTACTAATTTCATCAAGATTATATAATCTCTTTAAACCTCGAATAATCCCTAAATCATTAAGACTAAGGACATCCATTCGATTTAATGAAAAAATTAAAAGCATTTCTGCTGTCCATACTCCTACTCCCTTTAACTTGACAAGTTCTTTAATCAAATCATCATCACTTAATGTCTTTAAATACTCAACATCAAATTCACCTGAAGCAAACCTTTCTGCAGCTTCATATATATATCTTGCTTTCCGAAATGATAAACCACATTTTTGAAGTTCTTCAATTGAATATTTAATTATATTCTCAGGAGTTATAACCTTTACTAGATCAACGATTTTATTCCAAACTGAGATAGCGGCTTTTGTTGAAATTTGTTGACTGGCGATACTATTAATTAGTGTATAAAATAAATCATCGTTAATTTCCCGATTAATTCTTCCAATTTTATTGATTGCTTCTTTTAACACCTCATCCTTCGATTTTAAAATTTCTAACTGTTCATCACTATATTTAAATACTTTCATAATTGTCTCTTTCTAATTTTAATAATTGTTCTTTAATATTTAATCCTCCTGCATAACCAACCAACTTTCCATTACTTCCGATAACACGGTGACATGGAATTACAATCATGATTGGATTTTTATTATTAGCAAGTCCTACTGCTCTATATGCCTTGGGATTATTAATTTTAATAGCGATATCCTTATATGAACAAGTCGTTCCATACGGTATCGTTAATAATGCATTCCAAACTTGTTTCTGAAATGAAGTACCTTTGGGATTAGTATTAAATGTGAAGTTTTTTCTTTTACCATCTAAATATTCACTAATTTCAATAAATGCTTGTTTTAAAAGAGAATTTTCTTCTCCTTTTTTTATTTCTTTGACTAAACCTATTTCTGTAATTGCCCCATTTTCCTCTTTAATTTCTAAAACACCAATTTTCGTTTGATAATAATTAACCATCTTTTTCTCCTAAATTTTTCTATTTCCAATATATCATAGCTATAACTATAAGTAAAGTAAAACAATTGATTTCTTGTACTA
>DATCKF010000052.1:0-2900 GCA_036562395.1 Bacilli bacterium | reverse complement strand
CAACTGAAGAGGGAATTGCAGTAACAGTAGTTGCTGATGAGCATTCAGCAACAGCAGCGGATGAAATTATCTTAATGACATTATTGGAATTAGGTAATGTAAGTAGTAAAGTTTATGTTACATTCCAAACTGTTGCTGAGGTGAATGGAATATCTGTTGAGGAATAAGCAGCATGGCTGCTTTTTTTATTGAAAAAATACTTTAAAAAAATCATCTCTTGTGTTAAAATAATATATAGAAAGAGTGATAATATGAAGCGTACTAATGCTCGCATAATGGCAATGATTGTCTTATATAATTACGATATTACAAAAGAAATAAATATTAAAAGTCTTGAAGAGATGATCGGGAGTGACTTTAATTACGATGAGGAGTTTGCGACAACATTAGTTGCTGGAGTTTTAGATAATCTTCAAGATATTGATTATTTGATCAGTATCAATTTAGAAAATTATACGATTGAAAGATTGTCATATGTTGACCGAAATTTAATTCGCATTGGAGTTTATGAAATGTTAAAGACAGAGACGCCAATTAATATTATTATTAATGAGATTGTGGAAATATCAAAAATCTTTAGTGAAATTGATGATTTTCCATCCTCAAAGTTTAATAATTCAATCTTAGATAAAATTGCCAAAGGTTTGAAAAATGGAAAATAAATACATAACCGTTTCTGCATTAAATCGTTATCTTGAATATCGATTTAATAATGATAAACATTTGCAATTAGTATATTTAAAAGCTGAGATTTCAAATTTACGATTTTCCAATGGAATTTTATATTTTAGTTTAAAAGATGCTGAATCTGAAATTGATGCTTTAATGTTTAATAGCGCTTTAAGTAATCTTAAATTTAATCCTGAAGATGGAATGACCGTTTTAGTTACCGGAAAAGTTGGAATTTATGTAAAAAAAGGAAGGTATTCAATTACTGTTTATCAGATGGAGCAAGCAGGATTAGGTGATGCATACCTTTATTTTTTACACATTAAAGAAAAACTTGAAAAAGAAGGATTATTTAAAGTAGAAACAAAATTGCCCATTCCAAAGATGAGTGAAAAAATTGGCGTTATTACCAGTGCAACCGGTGATGCCCTTCATGATATCGTCTCAACTATTTCCAAACGATTTCCGATTGCGCAAATATATCTTTATCCATCATTAGTTCAAGGTGCTGATGCTCCCAGAAGTATCATTCGCGCATTAAAAAAAGCTAATGATGATAAA
The DNA here is from genome assembly GCA_036562395.1 of Bacilli bacterium. Lineage (GTDB taxonomy): Bacteria > Bacillota_I > Bacilli_A > ML615J-28 > CAG-698 > DUOT01. The sequence goes on along the minus strand of DATCKF010000052.1, from coordinate 1,670 downwards.
ATTGTTGATGTTATTATTATTGCTCGTGGTGGAGGATCTTTTGAAGATTTATCTTGCTTTAATGATGAAATGCTCGCACGTGCAATATATAACAGCAAAATTCCAACAGTCAGTGGTGTAGGTCATGAAAGTGATTATACGATTACTGATTTTGTAGCATCACGTCGTGCCCCAACCCCAACAGGGGCTGCAGTCTTAGTAACCATGGAAAAAAATGAATTATTATTGGCAATTGATAATCAAGTAAAACAATTAAATCATATTTATAAGCAAAAATTAATTACATGTTATAATAGTTATCAAAGTTTAATAAATAGTTATGGAATAAAAAATTTCCATGACATCATTTCCAAAATAGAATCAAGATTAGAAAATCTATCTAATCATTTGGCTTTGGTTTCACCAAAACAAATGATCAATAATCATCTTCAAAGAGTTGATGATTATTATTTACGATTAAAATTAATTAATCTTGAGGATAAAATTAATAAATATTATCTTGATATAAATAATATCGAAAATAATGTCGTACGTAATTTTAATATTAAACTTGAAAATTTACATCAAAAGGTTAAAGAATGTATTGATAAGTTAATAATATTAAATCCTTTAAATTTAATGAAAAAAGGCTTTACTTTAACTTATCAAGATGAATTAATTACATCTGTTATGAATATTGATCCAGATAAAGATTTGATTGTTAAATTTCATGATGGAGAAGTAAAGAGTAAAATAGTAGAGGTGAAATATGAAAAGTTATCGTAAAGAATTAGTTATGCATCTAAATTCTCGCCGTGGATTTGTGAATATAACTCGTGAATTAGAACAAGCAGTTAAAGCATCAGGAATTAAGGAAGGATTATTATTATGTAATTCGATGCATATCACATCAAGTGTTTTTATTAATGATGATGAAAGTGGATTACATCAAGACTTTGAAGCTTGGCTTGAAAAACTTGCACCGGAAAAACCTTATTCAATGTATCATCATAATGGTTATGAAGATAATGCTGATGCCCATTTAAAAAGGACTATAATGGGACGTGAAGTTCTGATTGCTGTAACTGAAGGTCATTTAGACTTTGGACCATGGGAACAAGTTTTTTACGGTGAATTTGATGGCAAACGTGATAAAAGAGTCCTAATTAAAATTATAGGTGAATGAGATGAAGTTTGAAGAATTATTAGAAGAATTAAGTAATATAGTAAAAGAATTAGAAAGTGGTACTTTATCACTTGAAGAATCAATTGCAAAATACCAAAGAGGTATGGAATTGAGTAAACTATGTAAAGAAAAATTACAAGCTGCAAAAGAAGTAATTGTTACTAAAATGGATGATACAAAAGAATGATGGACTTCGTAAATATTATTAATAATAAATTGCAAGAGTTTATAAATGATTATCAGGAATTAAAAGAACCGATGGAATACGCTTTGTTTCCGGGGGGAAAAAGATTTCGACCTTTATTATTGTTATCGATATTAGATGATTTAAAAAAAGATATCAATTTAGGTTTAGAAGTCGCGTGTGCAATAGAAATGATTCATACTTATTCATTAATTCATGATGATTTACCTGCCATGGACAACGATGACTATCGTCGTGGAATTCCCACCAATCACAAAGTGTTTGGTGAGGCTATGGCAATCTTGGCTGGAGATGGTTTAC
>DATCKF010000049.1:0-5732 GCA_036562395.1 Bacilli bacterium | reverse complement strand
GTTCTAATATTGATAGAAATTCCGCAAAATAATATTCAATCCGCGCAAGATTCATTTCATCTAAGACGATAACATTGATATCTGTACGATAATTAGCTTCATATAAAGCTTTTAAAAAGTCAGTTTCATTAAATTTTTTTGTAAATTCATTAAAATATCCGACAAGTTCAGCACGATCACGCCATGATGGTTGAACGGAAACAATTGGGGCTCGATTCTTAAAGAACCGACCTAGAGCATATGGAAGACTCGTTTTTCCGGTTCCACTAACACCTTCTAGGATGATTACTTTACTTGCTGCCATGCTGGCAAAGAAAAGCATCAGGGTTTTTCGTGGATAATATAAATGTAATTGCGAAGCACAATAATTAAGAAAACGATCAACGATTTGATCAAGAGGAATTTGATCCTCTTTACGCATATATATTTGTAAGATTTGTCCATTATATTGTAAATCAACAGCTCGGAGTTTGACAAATCTTGCTTTTTCCGTTTCCTCTTCAACAATCCTCGCTGGTGTTATATCTGAATTTTCAATACCTAAATTTTGCAATTGCGATACTTTCATTGATAAGATTTTATTCTTCTCATTAATTGCTGCTAATACTTTAGCATTTAAGACAGCAATTTGTTCTTTTAAATCGTCTTTTTCCATTTCTGTGCGTTGGAATTTAAGATATTTTCTTATATAATATGCCATTCGTAACATCAAAAAATATATAAAGGCGATTATAATAAGCGAGGAAAGGATAAACATTATCCAACTAATAGCATCAAATTGAGGATAATGTTTTTTGATTATCTGACCATAATCTTTGAAGTTATAATAGACATCACGGAATAATGTGTTCCATAAACCTATGAACCATTGTTTGATATCTTCCCAAATTTTTGTAAACAATTCTAAAAAGTATTTTGAAAATGAATTCATAATCCTTCCTCTTCTTTTATATAAATATAATCACAACGACAGTTGTGATTATATTTTAATACATATTGCTTAGTATTGTCAAATTGTATGTAAATTAATAAAAACTTAGTCAACTAATTCAAATTTTAAATATGTTTTTAAAGTAGTGTTCGGTTTAACATTTAGAGAATCGCCGTCCCAACCTTCAAGCCAAACATAAACTTCAACTTCTACTTCTTCATTTGCAACTGTTGAATTTACTAATACTAAATCATCAGTAGTATTATGTAATAATTCTTCATATGGGCATGTAATTGTTCCATCAGTTAATAAATGTTTAAATTGATCATAAGAAGGGTTCTTTTCTGGATCAAAGAAGTCACCTTCACCAAAACCACCAGTAGATCCTTCAACAGCAGGTTCTAAAACTTTCATTACATCATTAACTTTAAAGCCAACTCTGACAAATCGTTCAACATTATCTTGATTTGAAGTGAAAGTAGAATTTTGCGTTTTTAAGACTATCTTCTTACCAGTAATATCAGTTTTAAAATATAATTTGTACATTAAATAATCAACATTTTCTGTAGTAGGAGCATCAATATAGTATTTATCATCTGTTTTATTATATTGACTCTTTGAAAAAGTTAAATCTTCGTTAAGTGTAACAGTTGTTAAATTAACAGTTTCAGTATTTTTAATTGTGACATTTTGACCATAATCTTCATCTTCAGCTCTAATAAATAAACTTTCTTCACTTGCAACATTTAAATCCAATGAAGTAGCTTCTACTTCTGTTTGCATTGTAAACCATGCATATGTTGAAGCAACTACAGCAACTAATGCAAATACCAACATAAAACTAGCAAAAATTAATCTTTTTTTCATCATAATTAATATCTCCTCTTTATTATTATTTTATTTATATTTAGGCTAGGATACTCAGTTTCATCGTCATAGATAGTTTTCCCTCAATTATTGATTCTTCTCCAACATCTGTACAATCTGGATCTTCGCCATGTAACCACATTATTACCGTAAATTGATCTACCATATCAACTTCAAAATCAAATCTATTTTGATTTATCACGATGTTACCATTATAGAAAGGAATGCTACCTGGTTCTGGGGTATTCGGATTTGTTCCTTTTTCACTTTGCAATTGAGCATATACCCCTTCTTCTTTAATCTTTTCACCGAAATAATCCTTAGTATGAATAATCATAATTCTTATGGCTTTTTCAATATTTCTTTCAGCTTCTGTGATATATAATTTGATATTGTAATCTAAGTCTTCAATTCCCACATTTTTCACATAAAACGTATATGCAAAGTAATTTAAACCATTATCACTGCCATCTTTAAATGTTTCAATTGAAGTTATTTCAATTGGAATGGCCTCTGGATTATTGATTACACCAATTGGCCAAGCTTTATTTTTTGGCTCGGCATATAAAGCATCGGTTGGATTAATAAATTCTTTATTATCACTTAAAATCATTCCTTTATTGCCTATCGATGGATCTGTTAATTCAAACGTATAACCTCCAACCTGCCTAGTATAAAATGAAAACAAGAAAATCATGAGAATAGCGAGTGATGTAAATATTAGTCCGAGTCTACTTACATATCGCATTTTTGCGAGTGTACGAAATTTAAACATTATCACTCACTCCCTTTGATATTATCAATGTTGTTCTCCTTTTCATAATTTAATTGTACATTTACTACCATTAATGAAGTATTAATTCACAATATTTTTTATTTTTGATAGTTTAAATTTATCATATTAACCCTTAACATACTCTTAATGGGTTTAACTTTATTAATTTATTTAAGATAGTTTAATTATAAATTATTATCCCTTAACAAACCATTAATGTTGATGAAATTTTTAACTTTACATATCAATCTATTTGCCTTATAATATATGAAAGGGGATAGTATGAAAAAACGAATCTATTTAATTACACTTTGTACAATTACATTCTTTTTAATTTCATTTTTAGTAATCTATCAATTAATTGCCGGGGTTAGCGTAAATATTGAGAAAGGGAAACTTGACTTTTCTTCTTATTCAATTGATAAATACTACTCACTTGACGGGGAATGGGAAGTTTATCATAATGTTTTACTTGGCACTAATAATTTAAATCCAGATGATTATCCCCGTCAATACGTAAAACTACCAACCAAGAGAAAATCAAGTCAAGAAACATTATCATATCGAATTGTCATTACTAATTTCCCCCAAAACATTCCCACAACCATCGTTTTAGAAAACCTCAATGAAAGTTATTCTATATATCTTAATCGCAAGTTAATTTTATCGAATAATAACAATAACACTCAATCATTATATTATATATTAGAATCAGATGAACCGTTAGAAATTATTATTGAAACGACAAATAATTCTTATGGACATACAAGTACCCTAAATAGTCCTCATATCGTTAGTTATAACATATATCAAGCAAACAATAATATAACCTTAGCTTATTATTTCGTGATCCTCGGAATTTTAATCTTTGTTATCATTTATATAATTTATATCATTTTATTTCAAAACTTTCGACGTGAATCAATTTATTTTGCCTTTTTCATTTTCTTTGGAATAATCAATATCTTCTTTACAAAGCGTTTATCACTTTATTTCAACTTCTCACCAATTTTAAGTTACTATGCATACTATTTAAGTTTATTCCTCGGTCCTGTTTTCTTATATTTCTTTATTCGCAAATTTTTAAATAAAAAAGGATTTGGAGCTTTAGACATCTTCTTTTTTATCTTAACAATAATTATTTTATTACTTACTTCAGCATTACCTTTAAATATTCAAGCAAATTATCATATCTTCATAAGAATTTTAAATATTATCACATTATTATTGCTTTTACTTTATGTATTAACTTATGCCCAAAAAGAAACATATCAGCATTTCATAAGTTTCATAATTGCTTTATTAATTTTAGGTAATACAATAAGTCTTTTGAATGATGAAAATGTCTTTCACATTACCGCAAACATTACTTCGCTTGTTTATTTATCCGTTTCATTAATATATACAGCAATTGTTACAATATCACATGCAGATAAAATTGATACCGCAAATGAGGTTGTGAAATTAAATGAAAAAATTCGTGAAACTGAATTTACATTTTTAAATTCGCAAATTCAATCTCACTTTATTTATAATAGTTTAAATTCAATTCAATCATTATGTTTAATTGATCCTTTAAAAGCAGCTGATTTAATTGAAGACTTTTCATCTTATTTACGAAGCCGCTTAGAATTTAATAAAATGCCTATTTTAATTGAGTTTGCTGATGAATTAAATAATATTAAAACTTATTTAAATATTGAAAAAGAAAGATTTGGAGAACGCATCAAATATGAATATGATATTCATGTTGGTGAATTTAAAATTCCGCCATTATCTGTCCAACCTTTAGTTGAAAATGCAATTAAACATGGATTAAGTAAAAAGGTTGAAGGGGGAACACTAAAAATCTCCACATCAAGAGATGAAAATTATATCTATATTATCATTGAAGATGATGGATTAGGTTTTGATCCTGAAAAATTATCGGAAAAGCAACGTGTTGGTACAACAAATATTAAAGACCGTCTAGCTCTCCATTTAAATGCAACATTAGAAATTAAGAGTAAAGTTGGTGTCGGTACTACTTCAATGATTAAAATCCCAGTTGATAAAGCTTTAAATTAAAAAAGAATCCTTCATGGATTTCTTTTTTATTTATCAGCTTCTTCTAATTCAGCAATCATATCTTCAACTTTTTCTGCCATCGGATATGCCCATACAAATGGCAAATCTTCTAAAAATTCACCTGTTCTGAAAACTTGCGGATGAACCAATATTTTTCTGGTATTTTTATATTCCGCATATACATCATGTAATTTAAATAAGTCACATTCAAATTTAGTTGGATCTATCCGATATAAATTACGACTATAATCATAAATATCGCCAATGCCATTTTCATTCAAAAAGTTTCTTAATGAAAAAGAAGCAACATGAAAGTTATTCATCAATTTTTTATCATCATATAAATCTGGCCAAACATCATCAGCAATTGTCATCCAACCAACACTCTTCCCCATTTTGGTAATCAAATATGCAAGCACTTCTTTAGCCTTTGCAAATTTAAATGGGATTAATTCATCATCAATGAATATATCAAAGCCCCCAAAGGTACGGATAAAAATCTTTTTTTCTTTTGGAATGATGTTAATTTTACTTTTGACTTTTTCGATTGTTTGTTCTATTCGTTTTGGAGATAATGGCTTTAAAATATAATCGATTGCATTTAATTCAAATGCTTGAACTGCATATTGATTATAGGCAGTGGCAAAGACAATTTCGATATGCGGATATTTTTCAAGAACTTGAGCAGCAAGTTCTAGTCCATTAATCCCTGGCATTTCAATATCCATAAAGACTAAATGAATGTCATTTAGTTGCAAACATTCATAAAATGGTTGCACATCTGTAAAACCACCAACAACATTTATCTCCGGAAATTTTTTTAAATGGTATTTTAAGTTTTCAACTGCTAATCTCTCATCATCAATACATACAACATTAATCATCCTTCTACCTTCCTTTAGGTTATTATACCATTTTTTGTATATCATGTTAAGTAAAAAATGATTATTATGTCAATATCTTTTGAAAATTTCACTAAAATAGAGTGATCATTAGTACATAAAGAGCTATAGCTCTTTATGTACTAAGCGTACTTACGCCTATATTGTCTTGCTTTATAACTCTGATATGTCCATGGATGGCAGTCTTTAG
>DATCKF010000046.1:0-5877 GCA_036562395.1 Bacilli bacterium | reverse complement strand
CCTCTCCATTTAATATATTACCATTGCCATCATTCCAACCAATGAAGGTAAAGCCATTTCGACTCGGAGTTGGAAGAGTAATTGTTGTGTCTGCATCCACTTCAATATCTTCTACTTCACTACCTCCATTTTCATGATATGTTACTTTATATTTTTCTATAATAATAGGTTTGACTTTACAACCAACAAGGATAAAGCCAAGAAAAAAGATAATAAGTGTAAGTTTTTTCATAAGTCCTTCCTTTTATTAATTAATTATACCGTAAAATTATAAATTTGTCTAAAAAAACCTATTTAGGAACAGGTTTTAATAAGACTTTTTTTAATTTTTAAACCAAGAATTGTTGCAACAACCACTTTCACAATATCAATCGGAATAAACATCGCCATTATTTTAACTGCATCAAAAAATTTTATTTCTTGGACAGCAGCCATATGGATGGTGCCGATAAGATAGATAAATATTATTCCAAAGATGATATTGATAATTAAGTTTTTTTCGAGCTTATTATTTGTATTTAAACTAATTAATAAAGCTGCAAGAGGAAAGGAAATTAAGAATCCCCCTGTAGGTCCGAAAAGGACGCCAATTCCACTATTTAATCCGCTAAAAACCGGTAACCCAATAATCCCTAATAATAAATACAATATAACACTAATAAAAGCTTCATATGGTTTGGCAATATTAGCAATGAGAATAATCATTAATGTTTGTAAAGTAATCGGAATTCCCGATATTGAGATTGAAGGAATTAGGATTGTAAACACACAGATAAGTGATGTATATAATGAAATGTTAATTAATTGTCTAATTGTAATTCTACTTTTCAATCGCAAAGATGATTTCACATTCACAAGCTACTTCCTCATTTACTTTCGCAACTCCATGACTAATCCCAATATTTCCTTTTTGCTTTAATAATTCTGCTTCTAATATTAAGGTATCTCCTGGTATTACTTGGCGGCGAAATTTGGCATTTTTGATGCCCGCGAAGTACGCAATTTTGCCTTTATTTTTGTCATCACTTAATAAGGCAACGGCACCAGTTTGGGCTAATGCTTCAACAATTAAAACTCCTGGCATAACATGTTTTTGTGGGAAATGACCTAAAAATTGTAATTCATTTACGGTGACACATTTAACGCCTTTTGCTTTTTTTCCAACTTCTAAATCATCAATACGATCAACTAAGAGAAAAGGGAAACGATGAGGGATTATTTTTTGGATTTCGTTACTATTTAATACCATACGTCCTCCTTATTCTTGATATTTCTTAAATACTAATGTTGCGTTTTGTCCTCCAAAACCTAAACTATTGCTTAATGCGTAATTGATGATTCTTTTAACTGCTTTATTTGGGGTATAATTTAAATCACATTCTTCATCTTTTTCTTTGTAATTGATTGTTGGAGGGACAATATCCTCTTCAATTGCTTTTACAGTAATAATTGCTTCAATAGCTCCGACAGCACCTAAGGCATGGCCAGTCATTGATTTTGTGGCACTAATGTTAACTTTATAAGCGTGATCCTTTAGTGCTCGTTTGATGCCTAATGTTTCGAGGCGATCATTAAAGACAGTTGATGTACCATGAGCGTTGATGTAATCAATATCTTCAGGCTTGATGTTGGCATCATTTAGTGCATTAATAATACATTTTGTAATGCCATCAGCAGAATCATCAGGAGCAGTTATATGAAAGGCATCACATGTTGTGTTATAACCAACAATTTCACCATAGATATGAGCATTACGAGCTTTCGCATGTTCATATTCTTCTAAAATTAAGACAGCACTTCCTTCAGCCATGACAAATCCACTACGGCGTTTATCAAATGGAATGGAAGCTTCATTCGGGTTATTAGAAGTATTAAGTGCTCGCATCGAAGTAAATCCGCCAATTGCAAGTTCATTGATTGCTGCTTCGGCTCCACCAGCGAAAGCAAGGTCAAGATAACCGTCACGAATATATCTAAAGGCTTCACCGATTGTGTTAGTTCCAGCTGAGCATGCAGTTACAATAGGAAGAGCAGGGCCTTTAGCTTGAAATTTAATCGCAATATTGCCCCCAACTAAGTTTATAATCGAATTGGGAATAAAATGAGGAGAGACACGATCGCCACCTTTTTCATTAGCTTTTTTAGCTTCAGAAATGATAGTTCCGAGTCCACCAATTCCACTTGTAACAAATGTCCCAAAACGATCATTATCAATGTTTGCATCTTTTAACTTTGCATCGTTATATGCTTGGGTAGCAGCAATTAAACCTAAGATAATAACTCGATCTGTTTTACGATATTCTTGAGGTTCTAAATATAAAGATGGATCTAAATCTTTTATTTCACCAGCAATTTTAACTTTTAAATTAGTAGTATCAAATTGTTTAATAAAGTCGATTCCATTTTTTCCATTCTTAATCGCGTCCCACATAGTATTAACATCATTTCCAACGGGAGTAACAGCTCCCATTCCAGTAATTACGACACGTCTTTTCATAAATTATTTGCACCTCAATTCATTACTAATCCACCATCAACATTTATTACTTGTCCAGTCAAGTAATTTGCAAGGTCAGAAGCTAAGAAAGCAACAACATTAGCAACATCTTCTGCTTCGCCTAAGCGATTTAATGGGATATTTTCTAAGACTTTTTGTTTTAAGTTTTCATCTAAGACATCTGTCATTTTGGTTTTAATAAATCCTGGAGCAACCGCGTTAACATTAATTCCTCGTGTTGCTACTTCTTTCGCAAGTGATTTTGTAAGGCCAATGATTCCAGCTTTGGATGCACTATAATTAGTTTGACCAAAGTTACCAACAAGGCCTACAATTGAAGAAATATTGATTATTTTTCCACTTCGCGCTTTCATCATCACTTTTGTTGCATGTTTGCAACAATTCCAAGTTCCTTTCAAATTAACATTGATAACTTTATCAAAATCATTTTCATTCATACGAATAATTAAATTATCAGCGGTAATTCCAGCGTTATTAACTAATATATCAAGTTTTCCATACTTTGAAACAGCATAATCAATTAATTTGAAAGCTTCATCAAAGTTTGCAACATTTGCTTGTATACAATCTGCTTTTAAATTTGATTGTTCAAGTTCATTAACTAAAGCCATTGCTTCTTGACTACTTGAATTATAATTAATAATTACAGTTGCACCAAGACTTGCAAGTTTTTTGGCTATTTCACGACCAATACCAGTCGCACCACCAGTTACGATTGCAATTTTGTTATTTAAATTCATTTATTTCCTCCCTTAGGATCTGTAAATCATTCATATCATTAATACTAATAACTTTAACATTTGGATTAATTTTTTTAATAAGTCCACTTAACACTTTTCCTGGACCGATTTCAATAAACCCATCAATTTGATAATTATTTACGATGTAGTTAATCGTATCAATCCAGCGAACAGGTGAAGTTACTTGTTTCTTCATTGTTTGAGCAAGGTTGTTTATATCATATGGTAAAGCATTAAAATTTGCAATAACATCAAAATGAGGATTGTTATATGGCATTTTTATAACTTCATCATATAACTTGATTGATGCTTGTTGCATTAGAGGGGTATGGAAAGCACCACTGACATTAAGGGGTATAACTTTGCGAGCTTTTCCTTCCGCAAACCTTATCACCTGATCAACACTATCTATTTTACCACTAATTACGAGTTGTTGGGGACTATTAAAATTGGCAATTTGTACCCCTCCAATTTCTTCACATAATGATTCTAAATATTTTAGATCAATACCAATAAATGCGGCCATTTTGCCAGGATAATTCTCAGCATCTTCATTCATAAATGTTGCTCGGTACTGAATTAATTTGACAATTGTTTGAAAATCAAAAATGTTGCTGGCATATAGAGCAGAATATTCACCAAGGCTAAATCCTGCCGCAACGATTGGTGTAATTTGTAATTCATTTTTGACTACTTCATAGATGGCACATGATGTTACTAACATGCAAGGTTGCGTATATTTTGTTTGTGATAACAATTCGCTTTCTTGAAAACAAAGGGAAGGAACATCAAATCCCAATATTTTTGATGCTTTATCATATAAATTTTGTACATAAGTAAATTGTTGATAGAATTCTTGTCCCATTCCTGGATATTGCGCACCTTGACCAGCAAAGACAAATGCGTACTTCATTATAAGATTTCAATATAACCATTAACGTCAGTAAATAGACTATTAATGATTTCCTTTACTGATTTGATTTCATTGATTAAGCCTGCAACTTGGCCGGCCATTAGTGATCCATTTTCAACATCACCTTCAAGAACAGCTTTACGTAAGGAACCTAAAGTTAGTTTTTCAAGTTCCATACGATCAGCATTTTGATTAGATAATCTGATATATTCACGTGCCATTTTATTTTTTAATACTCGTACTGGAGCACCTACAGCTCTGCCAGTTACGATTGTATCAGTGTCATTTGCTTCAATTATTTTTTGTTTATAATTTGGATGAATTGGACATTCAAGCGCACATAAGAAAATTGTTCCTGCTTGAATACCTTTAGCTCCAAGAGCAAAAGCAGCGATGACTTGTCGACGATCAGCAATACCGCCAGCAGCGATGACAGGAATATTGACAGCATCAACTACTTGAGGAACTAAGGCCATGGTTGTTAGTTCTCCGATATGACCCCCAGCTTCCGTACCTTCAGCTATCACCGCATCAGCACCGCTTTTTTCCATTCTCTTGGCAAGGGCAACACTTGGGATGACAGGAATTACTTTTATTCCAGCTTCTTTCCAAGCAGGAATGTAAACACCAGGATTTCCAGCACCTGTTGTTACAACATTTACGCCTTCTTCGATTACCACTTGCGCAATCTCTTTTGCATATGGACTCATAAGCATGATATTAACACCAAAAGGATTGGTTGTTAAAGCACGACATTTTCTGATTTCTTCCCGAACCCAATTTCCATCATTACCACCAGCAGCAATTATTCCTAAACCACCAGCATTACTGACAGCAGCGGCTAAGCGATGGTCGGCAATATTCGCCATTCCTCCTTGGATAATTGGGTATTTAATATTTAATAATGTTGTAATATTTTTCATGATTACTCCTTTTAAATAGAGAGGATAGCTCCACCCCATGTGAAGCCACCGCCAAATGCAATTAACATAATTTTTTGATTTGTTCGATTAGGGTTTTGTTCTAAATATTCATCTAAAGCAATAATGATGCTTGCAGCAGATGTGTTACCATATTTTTCGATGTTTAAATAAAATTTATCACGACTAATATTTAAAGAAGATGCTGCTGCATCAATAATCCGATAATTTGCTTGATGAGGAATTATCATATCGATATCATCAATTGAAAGTAAGGTTGATGATAAGAGGTGATTGATTGTATGGGTGATGATTTTTGTTGCAAACTGATAAACTTTTTGACCATTAAGTTTAATTTTATCATTGGTATTTAAAGTTAAATATCCATCTAGATCTCCTGATGATGATGTATAAAAATAAGCAGGATGATTATTACTATTTTCAATAATCATTGCTCCCGCCCCATCACCAAAGAGAATGCAAGAACTTCGATCTGTATAATCAACGACATTGGAAAGTTTTTCAGCACCAACAATCAACGCACTATGATAATTTCCACTATTGAGCATTTGGGTTGCAACATTTAAAGCATAAATAAAACCACTACATGCTGCATTAAGATCAAAACAAGTGACATCTTGATTATTAAGTTTTAATTTTGCTTGTAAACTACAAGCAATTGATGGCATTACTTGCTCGGATGAAATTGTTGCGACAATAATTAAATCAATTTTTGAGGTATCATATTTACATTTTTTTATGACTCTTTTCGCAGCACGATAAGCA
>DATCKF010000038.1:0-7338 GCA_036562395.1 Bacilli bacterium | reverse complement strand
AACGAACCATAAACCCAAATACATTTTCATTCTCCTTTTTCAAAACTTTCTAAAAATCTACGTATTTCGGTTATAGGTACATCAGTTAATGGATAGTTGTTACCAAGAATGTAAGGATTGTTCCATAACTTTTCTTTGTGGTTTTTTAGAATATGATTAATTGCGCTTTCGGGACTACACGGACAATCAACTCTAGGGCAATATCTAAATTCGTTAACATATCTGGTGACTTCCAAGATTAAGTTAAGAAAAACAATTCTTAGTTCATTTTTATCCTCACCTTCATATCCAGACTCGAAGTCATTTTGATAAATTTCTATTAATCCTCGTAAAACATCTTTTCCGTACATTTTTATCACCAACCTTTTTTGTTTATAATTCCATAAAATCATTAATTATAGTTAATAATGCTGGAATACTTAATACGAAAAATGGAATTGCGCTTTTAGTTATAACCATTGCGATAATAACAGCAATTCCAGTAACAATCCAAGAAATATTATGATTAATTCGATTGATCACTCATTATCACCTCCTTTTAAATAGAACTCGGCAACACCTGCCATTTGTTCAGTGCTATCATATTCGTAATATCTTTCTGCAATAAGCAACAAACCTTCACGCAACCATTTTATTTCTTTCAATGCTTTTTCATATTTCTCAATCAGCCAGTCAGCATAATCTGGGTGTAAATTCGATACGTTTTGTCCTTTCGCCTGACATTCTTTGATTCTTTTCTGTATTCCTTTTATCATCTCAAAACGTTCTTTATCGCTTAATACCCATCGTTTTTTCATAAATTTTCTCACCTTATTCGTCATGAAATTTCAATGAAATAAATGGATTGTTTTTATATCATTTTCCAAATAATTTTACGAAAGAACTTCTTTAATTTTTTCTCTTTGTGAATCTGAAAGTTTAATAATTCGATTAGTTTCACCGTTTGTTATAAGTCCTAAAAAGTATTCTTCGTTACTCTTGAAAAGAACAACTTTATTTTCTCTCTCATTATCAACGTAAATTTCAATATCGTTTTGAGATTTAAAAAATTTTCTGTTAAAATACCAATCTGCATAACCCTCGTTGAAAGCTAAAGCTAAAATACAAAATGTTTCATCATCACCGTATAAATTGATGGTTTCATTATTGATTCCAACTTCATTTAACTTATTTCGATTTTTCTTATTATTTTCAACCAATAAATAAGGATCATCTCCACCATTTGCTTCAATCACTTCCAAATTATTTAATACATCTAAAACTTTTTGAGCATTGATTTCGTTCATTTTTATCCTCCTTTTTTATCATGTTATTTTTTAATTTTTGTATGGCTTTCATAATGTAGATTTTTGTAACATTTATTGTTGCTTGAGGGGGATTCGGATTATATAGTGAAATATCTATCGAGTTTATATTTCCAAATAGTGCAATTGAACATTTTTTTCGGACTACATTATTTTGTTTCATAAATCCAACCATCAATATTAAGTGTTTTGCATTTGTAATGAATACCTATTCCGTAATGCTGAATCACAAAAACGTTGCATTTATCACATTTCCATAGGTTTTGTTGAGAAGAATTATGTTTTGCAATAATCTCAAAATCGTGCATACATAGATATTGTTTAAGTTTTAGCGTGGTAATCACTCCTTCGCTATATGTGTCTACTACGAAATTGTTTTTAAAATTTCATTACTTAATTCGAAGAATCCCTAATAATAAATTAGATTTTTATATGTTCCATTTCTTTTTCCGCAAGTAATTTATTTCACCTCCATTTTCATTTGTTTTAACAATTCATCAATTTTTGTTTTAAGTTTATTTTCGATTTGAATCATTGTATTTTTAAGATCATTTAATGTATTTACATGTTCTTGTCTTAATTTACGTTCTAATAAAGATTTAATAAGATGATCTAAGTCTCTATAATAGCCAACATCTATCCATCGTTCTTTAGATGTATTTGTTTTTGAAAGATGATGGTTAGGATTTGAAATTTTCTTTTCTTGTAAAATCCAACAATACACATCTGAAGTTATACGATATTTTTCATCAATCATAATTTCCATATCTATTCACCTTTCATAATATTGATTTTTATTATAATTAAGTATTATTTCTATTAACTGTTTTGCTTTGTTTTCTTAAATATGCAATTAGTTTTTTCTCCCATTTTTCTAATTCTCTTTCAGCATATTCAATTTTCTTTTCTGCATTTTCTTTTTTAATCAACATTCTATCAAGATACTTTTGCCAATAATTGATTTTATGTACAATATTTGAAAGTTCTTTATCTTCCATTATTTTTATATTATTTTTAACCCTCCTATTTAAAATATTTTGTTAGTAAATAAGATCACTTCTTGCTTTAAGCCATCTAATCCTTTCATTCTCAAAAGTCTTTATTGCTATTTCTGCGTGTTGTATTGTTAATGGAACTATTTCTTTATCAGTCATAAATATAGCGTTCCCAGTTCTTCCTCTATCCTTATACCACATCATTACAATATAACCGCCGTAATCGAAATCATCCGGTGCATAATCGGCATCCATTGGTACATAACCAATAGATCCGCATGAATTATCATCACGTATTATAGTTCCTAATTCTTCAGCTATTCTTCGTAATCTATTCATTGTCCGCTTTGACAGACATAATCACGTTTTATAAGTATTTCAAGAATTTCTTTTAATGATTTAATTTTATTCATATTAACTCCTCCAATTTATATTCATTTATGTTAGTAATGGGAAATGCGTTTTGAATTGATTCTGTAATAGTTTTGGCTAATTTTATTACATTCTTTAGTCTAACGTTTGATACTGTTTTAAAATTTAAAAATGGAAAACGCTGATCTTCACACAAGACAACACTAATATTAAAATCTCCTATTGGTGTCAAATCTTTTTTTAATGCGCTTCCTGGAAACAATGATCCACTTTTTAAATAGATATTTCCTATATTTTTGTATTCGCCCATTGCAGCATCAATAGCTATAACAATTTTCTCTTTTGGTACTTTAGAGATATATTCATCTAAATTCATTGCATGAATTGGTTCATCAATTGTACCCATAACATTTATGTAACCAAGTCCTTTTAAAAATGTTCCAATAAATGGTCCTAAAGAATCTCCTGTAGAACGATCAGTACCGATGCAAAAAAATAATAGATCATTTACGTTTGCTTTTATATATTTTTTCAACGCTTTGCTTAGTTCGTCAGATGTTTTACAAACAGCTAATACAATGCCTTGGAATTTTTCTTCACACGTAGTCATTTTGTCTCTCCTTCAATATAATATTATTTTATTTATATGTTTTCTTCAATTCATCTTTTAAAATTTTTCTTTCCAAATTGCATCTTTAACAAACATCTTATTTAACTCACAACCACTCAAAACATCTAATGTAAATCCGTATTAACAATTAAAGCGGATATAGCGAACAACGCCGGACAATAACGTTTAATTTTATCTATATCACCACCTTTTTATTATTGTTCTTATCTATATTATATTATTTAATATAAAAAATTTCAAATAGCAATTTCAATTTTTATTTGAGGATGAGGAAAATAATTTTCTAATCGAAAATCATCTACATTAAAATCATAAAAGTTATTGATTTTAGGATTGATTATTAATTTTGGTGCTTGTCTAGGTTCTCGGTTAAGTAGTTCATATGCCAATTCTTCATGTTTGTTATAAATGTGTAGATCTTGAATAAAATGAGTTAATGTTCCTACCTCCAACCCACAATGGATAGCAATCATATGAGTTAAAATAGCATAACCAACAACATTCCATCCACCAGGACATGCTGCGGTAATAAAATCACCAGATCTTTGTATAAGCGAAGTATGTAATTTTCCATCTTTAACACTAAAATGAACACCATATGCACACTCAATTAAATTTTTATGGGGCATATCTTCAACATTAAACATATTCATCATGATTCGTCTACTTGTTGGATTGTTTTTAATTGTATTTAATACATAATCAATTTGAGAAGGATATCCTAACATTGGTTTATTAATTTGATATCCATACGCCTTTCCAATAGAACCTTCTTTGTTTGCCCAATCATTCCATATCGAACTGTTTAAATCCTTGATATTGTTAGAACGCTTTTGAAAAATCCATAAAATCTCATCAATAACTCCTTTTAACCATATTGGCCTTAAAGTCAGAATTGGAAATTCTTCTGACAAATCATATTTATTTACAATACCAATTATTCTTTTTGTAAATACTTTTGATCCATCTTTCCATATAGCACGATTATCAACTTCCCATTCTTGTTTTAAAATTTCTTCTAGGTTTTGTTTAAAAATAATATCAGCTTTACTCATACTTATCCTCCTAAAATCATAATAAAAGGAGAAGGATTTATATCCTTCTCTAATTTATTTTTTAATATTTTTTAACTTTTTCTTTAACCTTTTTGATAATCAAACTAATATATTGGTGAGTGACCCCAAATTTTTTTCCTATTTCTCTGTTGGAGTAGCCCATAATTCTTAAATTTACAATTGTTTTCTCTTTATCTGTCAATTTATCAAAAATCTCTTTACATACAATAACATCATCAAATTCTAAATATGTATTTTGATCGGGGATTATATCATGAAAGGTAAATTCATCATTGTCTTCTTCATTTAAGTTTCTTTCGAAGCTAATCAAATTGACCATATTTTCTTCTGTCCTGGGTTTATTGGTTTCAAAAACATCTCCAGATAATCTATTTATATGTCCCATTGTATACCATTTAATATAATTGATTGCATATGTTCTTAACGTTGATTTATTTTTGTTGTGTTTTAGAATAGCTTTCCATAAACCAATATTACCTAACTGAATCAAATCATCTGCTTCAAGATTAATTGACCGTGCGAAAGTGTCTAAATTTCCAAACGCTTTTGTTAATGTAATTGGCACAAGATATTGATATTTTTTGAATAATTCTTCAGTATGGAGTTTGTTGTAAGATGGGGTCATATTTTCACCTCATTATATTTAATAAAATTTCAATTTTATTAAATTAAATAAAACATAAAATTTATTCTTCAACGTCTTTTATAAGTAACAAAATGATAATCATAAGGGTGTTTTTCATCAGATTTATTTTTTATATGCTCAATTAATTTCCATTCGCTTAAATCAAATTCAGGAAAAAATGTATCGACCTTTTCTGTTGTGTGTTCGATGATGGTTAGATAAATGTAATCAGCATATGGAAGTGATTGTCTATAAATTGATTCACCACCAATAATCCATAATTCTTTTTCGTTATTATTTAAATTTTTATATTCCTTAACCACATCATCAAACGAATGATAAACAAAACCACCAAGTGGAGTTTTAAACTTTTTATTGTGCGTTAATATGACATTAATTCGATTCGGAAGTAATTTTCCAATAGATTGAAATGTTTTTCTTCCCATTACAACGATATGATTGGTTGTTAATTCTTTAAATCGTTTCAAATCATTTGGAAAATGGTATATTAATTGATTTTTGTAGCCTATTTCTCTGTTTAAACCCATGCAAGCAATGATGTTTATACTCAAATAAGATTCTCATTCCTTTCTCTGTTGTTTGTGAACAGGGAAAGAGGAAATACCCCTCTTCCCTGCAATTGGGTTGATAAGTTGTCAACGATATTTCTTTTTTATTATTTACCAGTACTGCCCAATTTCCCAGTACCACGTTTAGATGGAATTTTAATTAATTGTTCATAAGGAATTTCTTTTTCATAAACATCAGGTACAAATTCTAACGCAGCTTGGCAAATAGCTTTATTCATGGGATAAATAACTTTATCAGATAGTTCTTGAACTTGTTGGACATGTTTTGAAATAACAATCGTTTTATTTGTGGTATTTTGCATCTTCAAGAAAATTTCTCCACGATAACCAGAATCAACTTGGCCACAACGAGGCACTAGACCGAACGATCCAGTCGAACCCCTTTCACGTTGGAAATCCAAACGATATTTAGGACTAAATGCTGAAGCAATACCAGTAGAAATTTCAACAATCTCATGAGGATGGATAATAATTTCATCTTCATCTACACAAGCATAAACATCATAACAACCATCTTCCAATCGTTTAGAAGGAATGATAGCGTTAGGTTTAACTTTCGCCCAATACACAACGTCTTTTTGTCCCTTTTTATTTCTTTTCCTTTTTACTTTTACCAATTTAAGGTCATTTTCTTTTACATTAACTAATTTCGTTGTACGTTCTCCTTTTTCTTTATCAAAAGCAACAATGATTTCAACAACGTACAATTTAGGATTTTTCTTATCAATTGCAACAATTTTCCCTTGTTCGTTTTTAGATTTGATAATAACTAAATCTCCTACATGAAACTTTGCCATTTTAAATGTCTCCTTTCTTGATATTATATTATTTTGTTTATTCATTAATTCAATAAGTTCAGCAATTGGATTAATATATTTATGTTTTCCATCCGGTAATGGTTTTACATCAAAATATTCTCCATATTTATCAATTTGTTCTTGCAACCAGTCCCTCCAATTATCCTTATTTACATTTTCTACACTAACATCTTTCAACATTGGAAATTGTTCTAACAAATGTGGTTTGCACTCATGCATTGCTCTTATTAATTGATGTGTAAACAAATTATCTTTTGTCATGTAATTTAAAATATCGTATACTCCTTCCATGTGTCTAATCGACACCAACTTACCTGTTGTGATTGATAAAATATCTCCAATATGAAATTTCATTTATTCACCTCTAATTTAATTGATCAATAAATGTATCTAAAGTTTCTGGATTAAAACCAATCGACAATTATCTTGAGTGAGAACCATATGTTATTTTATTTAGAATTGTTTATTACTAATTAATTTTTTTAATGATTCTATGTAATCTTTATTTTCTTCTTGATTAAGCCGGAATTCCTTTAATGCTCTGATATATTCATCTACAAAACTATCTTTTTGTGTAGCTGTTTTCTCAACAATTTTAATTTCTACAAAGTCATTCTCATATTGCCTTTCTGAAATAATATATTTATCTCCTTTTAATGAAGTAAATATTAATTCGCCTTTTTTATAAGGGAATTCCCAATCAAACATTGTAAGTGTGCCATCATTTTCTGCCCTTTTAATAAATCCTACATATGATTTGTGGGCGATAAATTTCATTATTTCACCCCACCAATGTACTTTAGTTGATTTTGAAAAATCCAAAACCAATATTTTTTACTAACTAATTTTATAAACATATTTTTTTATTTACTCTTTTTAAAAAAGTAACTAAAGCAAATAATCACCCCTTTCAATGATGAATGTGTC
>DATCKF010000033.1:0-7733 GCA_036562395.1 Bacilli bacterium | reverse complement strand
TAAATAGACTGCTTTTGCAGTCTATTTTACAAATTATCATATTTTTTTTCGAAAATGTGATATAATATTACAAGAGGTGAATTATGAAATTATTGATAATTGTTGATTATCAAAAAGATTTTGTTGATGGGGCATTGGGCTTTGAAAAAGCAAAATTATTAGAAGAACGAATATATCAAAAAGCATTAAATTATGATAATATCATCTTTACCTTAGATACTCATGATGATAATTATCTAAATACCCAAGAAGGGAAAAATCTTTCGATTGTTCATTGTATAAGGGATAGTGAAGGTTGGCAACTTTATGGAAAGATTAAAGATCTAAAAGGAACAAAAGTCATAAAAAATACTTTTGGTTCAAGTGAATTATTATCATTATTAAAGGAAAGTAATTTTCAAGAAATTGAACTAGTTGGATTAGTTTCCAATATATGTGTACTTGCAAATGCAGTTATTGCCAAGACGGCATTACCAGAAGCTAAAATAATTGTTGATGCAAAATGTACTGCATCTTTTGATGAAGATTTACATGAAAAAGCATTAGATGTAATGGCAGGACTCCAAATAGAAATAATTAATCGAGGTTGAAATAATGGAAAAACAGAACTACACAATGATGTGTGACTTTTATGAATTAACGATGGCAAATGGTTATTTTGAAAGCGGATTAAAAGATCAAATATGTTATTTTGACGTTTTCTTTCGAAATATTCCCGACGGTGGCGGTTATGCAATATGTGCTGGTCTTGAACAAGTCGTGCAATATATTCAAAATCTTTCTTTTTCTAAAGAAGATTTAGAATATTTGCGTTCGCAAAATGTCTTTACAGAAGCATTTCTTAATTATCTAGAAAACTTTAAATTTACAGGAGATATATATGCTATTCCTGAAGGAACTCCGATTTTTCCAAAAGAACCAATTTTAATTGTTCGTGCAAATGCCATCGAAGCTCAATTTATTGAAACATTTGTCTTATCAACTTTAAATCATCAATCTTTAATTGCAACAAAAGCAAGTAGGATTGTTCGAGCAGCTGGAGAAAAGGGTGTTTCCGAATTTGGAGCTCGTAGAGCACATGGTGCGGAAGCAGCAACTTTAGGCGCAAGAGCAGCCTATATTGCTGGATGTACAGGAACATCTTGTACTCTTACTGGACGTATGTTCGGAGTGCCAGTAGCAGGAACGATGGCTCATTCTTGGGTGCAAATGTTTGATAATGAATATGAAGCTTTTAAAGCATATTGTGAGATGTATCCTCATAAAGTCGTGTTGCTTGTTGATACATATAATGTCATTAAAAGTGGTGTTCCTAACGCTATAAAAGTATTCGATGAAGTATTAAAACCAAAAGGTTATCGTCCTTTAGGAATTCGTATTGATTCTGGTGATATTGCATATTTATCAAAAAAAGCACGTAAGTTATTAGATGAGGCCGGATATCCTGATTGTCAGATAATTGCATCGAATTCTTTAGATGAATATATCATTCGTGATTTAGCTTTTCAAGATGCCAAAATTGATAGTTTTGGGGTTGGGGAAAGATTAATTACCTCGAAAAGTGATCCTGTCTTTGGAGGAGTATATAAACTTTCTGCTATCGAAGATAAACAAGGTAATATCATTCCGAAAATTAAGATTAGTGAAAATTTAAGTAAAATTACCAATCCACATTTTAAGAAATTATATCGTATATATGATAAAGGAACAAATCAAGCTCTTGCAGATTTAATATGTGTATACGATGAAGTAATTGATGAATCTAAACCATTAGAAATCTTTGATCCTGATGCAATTTGGAAACGAAAAACACTAACTAATTTTTACACTCGCGAATTATTAACAACAATTTTTAAAGATGGAAAATTAGTCTATAATTTACCACATGTAAAAGAGATTAGATTATATTGTCAAGATCAATTACAAACTATTTGGGATGAAGTTAAACGTTTTGAAAGTCCACATAATTATTATGTTGATTTATCACAAAAATTATGGGATATCAAGCATGATATGTTAAATAAAGAAAAAAGCAAGTATTAAAAATAGCATTTTATGCTATTTTTTCTTACTTTACATACCCTTAAAATTATGATAAAATTTGATAACAAGGAAGGGGCTTTTTATGATTGTTTTAATCGGAGCAAGTGCAAGTGGAAAAACAGAAATAGCAAATATTATTATTGAAAAGTATCATTTTGAAAAAATGATTACCTATACGACAAGAAATATGCGTATTGGTGAGATTAATGGAAAAGATTATTACTTTATAACAAAAGAAGAGTTTATCAAAAAACTAAATAACAATGAATTTTTAGAAACAACAATTTATCATAATAATTATTATGGTACAGCTTTTAAAGATGCAGAAGAAAATAAAGTGTTGATTGTTGATGTGAACGGAGCTAATAAAATATATCAATATTTAAAAGATAAAGTGACAATCTTTTTATTAGAAGCCCCATTAGAAGTAAGAATCAAAAGAATGGAATTACGAGGAGACAGTCCTGAGCAAATTAAAAGTCGGATTGAAAATGATCAAAAACATTTTATCCGCAAAAATATTAATCATATTGATTTTATTATTGAAACGGGATATAAATCCCTTAATGAATTAGCAGATTTAATTTATCAAAAATATAAAAATTTTAAAGCTTAGAAACATATTTGTTACCTTCAAGATAAAATCGCCATGGAAAATAACGTGCTTCTTCCGCATACTCAATATTAATCCTCTTTGTTTGGATAATTTTCTCATCGCAAGGATAATCTAAGATATATAAATTATCACTATTAAAACTTTCACCATACTGTTTCATGGTGATACCCAAAGCTTTTGTTACCTTACCTGGTCCATTGGTAAGGTTTAATTTTTCTTTGGAAGATAAATCTTGATATGATTTTTGATAACGGTTGATTGCCATTTCATCTAATCCGGAAATTGGTTCGACAGCTCTAATTAGTACCGCTTGTGGTTCTAATTCATTTGCTGTGACGACGTTTAGACAATAATACATGCCATAAATTAAATATATATATGCATAACCACCGGGACCATACATTATTTCATTTCGTTTGGTCCGGCGATTATTATAGGAATGAGCAGCTTTATCATGAGGACCCATATATGCTTCCACTTCAACAATCCTCCCTACTAATTCTTTACCATTATTGATAAATACTAAATGTTTTCCTAATAATTCGGGTGCTACTTCTAAACTTGAACGCTTGTAAAATTGTGAATTTAATTTATTCATCATATCACCTTTTTATTATTATATCATATATTAACAGTGGTAAACATCTTATTCTCCACAAAAAAAACGAGCATTGTTGCTCGTTTTCTTTATTTAAAATATTTTGTTTTTAAAATTAAATCATTATGATATTTGTAGTTTGTAAAGATATCAATGATTGGTTTTGGATCAATATCTTTACCATAGACTTCATTCGATGGATAGAAAATGACACTATCTTGTAAGATGATATCAAGTGATCTTGGACTATATACAATGTTTGGTTCATCAGTTAATAAGTCATTACCGAAATGATATTTTGAATCTAGACCGAATAGATTTGACATTGTTCTATATACATCAACGGTACTACTAATCTTGGAATTGACAGTTGGTGCAAATAAATCTTCGTTATAAACGATAAATGGAACATTTTGCATTAATAAACGAAATTCAACTTCTGTAAGATCTCTTTGCAATAAACTTTCCATATCCTTTTTAAATAAACTTGAAGTATGATCACCATATATAACGATAACGGTATCATCTAATAGATTTCGTTTTTCCATTTCATCAATAAAGATTCCAATTGCTTCATCAACATACATCACAAAATCAATGTAACTTCTTGTGAGGGTGGTTAGACTTGTAAAGTTATGGGTTGGAATTTCTGATGTTGGAACATATGGAGAATGTGATGTTACCGAAATTGCATAACCAAAGAATTTATCTTGGGTAGCAAGAATACCTGGTAATTCTTTAAAGAAATATTTATCATCAAGATAACCATGAATTAATGGCGCATCTTGATTGATATTTTGAAAATATTCTAACGGATAAAATTCATCAAAACCTAAAGTGTTAATATGTTCTTGGTTACGATGATAAAAATCGCCAACATTTCCATGGAATGAGAATGTATGATATCCATCTTTTTTGAAATCCTTTGCAAGCGTTTCATAATTACTACCCGCAGCTGAAAAGATTGTTAAATCATTTCCATTACCATAAAGACCAGTTAATGATGAAAATTCACAATCGGAAGTATTACCAATACCAGAACTTGAATAAAAACGATTATAATAAAGCGAATTATTTGCTAGTCTATTAAGATTTGGGGTAATTTCTACTCCATCTACTTCTAAATTGATTAAGAAATTATTAAATGCTTCCAGTTGAATAATCAATAAGTTTTTATCTTTCGCAATCCCCGTCATTTCATTTGTCACTTGATATTCTTTGTTATCAAGAGGATTAGTATATATATCATTTTCATAATAAGCTAAAAATTCATTAATATTTTCATAATCTAGTTCAGTTGGAGTATATTCTTTTTTAAGATAATGATCATAAAAATCATAAAAGTAATAATTATATACCCCACTAACATGGGCACCATATATTCCATTAACACTATTTTCATAAATTGTTCCTTTAGTACTATTATCTAATTTATAAATCGGTATGGTAATACAAATTAAACTTAAAAAGAGAATACTTAATTTATAAATAGGTGAATATACATGTTGGACTTCTTTATTAATAAAAAGACGCATGAATAATAAAATGATAAATGGAATTAAATGAATAAATTGTGTAACATCAGCAATCATTGATAGAGCATATTTCGCATAAAACATAATATACGTTGATTGTGAAGGATTCTGGAACGATTCTAAATGTGAAAATTTAAAGAATGTTGAAAAGATGTTAGAAAAGATCGCAAGTCCTACACAAAGAATTGTAAATATTACAGATGCGAAAGTTAAAAAGTTAATTCTTGCTCTTGTTGAAGGGAAGATAATGATTGCAAGACTTAAAAATAATGTCATGACCCCTAAGTTTCCTATTAGTGATGATAAGATATCACCAAAAGTAAATTGATAATTACTAATATTAGGATGGATCAAACCCGTAATTAAAATATATGCATTAATTAGATTTAATGTATAGTAACAGAGATAAAAATACTTATAATTTAATTTCCTCATTGTCCTACTCCTTTAATCTTCATTATTATATCAAAATAAACTTAAAAAATAAATAAAAAAATAATTATTTATGGTATAATAAAAGTAAGGTGCCTAGTATGATCGAAGATAAGAAAAAACCATTAATATTTAGAATCATAAAAAGAATTGTTTGCTTGTTTTATAAGAAATACACTATTGTTTTTAATACGGATGTTGAAACGCATGGGCATTTTTATATCTCCAACCATGCCCAATTGCATGGACCATTAGGACTTTATTTATATTTTCCCTTTCGAAAATATATTTGGGTAATTGGGCAAATGTGTAATCGCAAAGAAGTGTATGCATATGCCATGGATGATTTTTGGCGTAACAAAAGCAAATATACTAAATGGCTATATAAAATATTTGCCAAGTTAATTGTTGCTCCATTTGCATCATTTTTATTTAATCGTGCTGATACCATTCCTGTTTATAAAGATGCGCGATTGCGATTTACTATGAAAGAAACAATCAAACGTTTATGTGAAGGAAAAGATATTATTATCTTTCCGGAAGGACGTGAACATTATAATAAATTCATCAACGATTTTCAAATCCATTTTGTTGATGTTGCAAAACCTTATTATCATAAAACTGGAATAAAAGCGAAATTTTATCCTGTTTATACTTGTCATGATCTAAAAATAGTTTTAATTGGAGAACCGATTGAATTTGATCCTGACAATAAATTAGATGATGAACGGCGAAGAATTATTAATTATTTACAAAATGAAATTACAAGATTAGGTGAAAGCTTACCAAATCATCGCATTGTTCCTTATGATAATATCAAAAAAAGGCTATATCCATATAGCAAAGGAGATTGATATGAAAAAACTTTTTAAAGGATTAATTATTTTTGTCGTTTTTTTAGTGATAATGATCATGATTTGTGTTGGCTTTATATTATATCGAATTCATGATAATCAAGATGATGCACCATATGATTTATACAGTGATGATATTACGGTAGAATATCAATTAACCCAAATCTTTAATCAAAGTTTTGATTTAGAAGATAAAGATTATTTAGATATAACACTAAGTGAAGAAGAACTGAATAAAATAATATACGCGATTATTCGCAAAGATATAAATCATAAATATGATCCTAAAAGTGATAATCTTAATGAGAAATATATTAAAACCATTGAAGTTAACACATTTTTAGGAAATCAAAAAGTAATTATCAAAAGTGCATATGTACAAATCGAAAATAATGAATTTGGTTTTTATGTTACTTTACGAATATTTGGATTTGATACGAAAATAGTAACAGTAGCAACAATAGAGCATGATGATAATAATTATTATATCACTTTTAAAAAGATTGGCTTAGGTAAACTAAATTTATTATCAGGGCTAGCAAATAATATCTTAAAAGAAATGTTTAATAATCAAATTAATGTTCCTAATTCTCATATCACCGTTGATTATCACAATAAACAAATTTCACTTTCTAAAGATAATTTGAATGAGTTTTTGAAAGAAGAATTGGTATTTAGTAATGAAGACGAAGTATTAAGTGCGTTATTTGATTTATTAACAGATCCTGTAAATGGGATTGTTGAAATGGGGATATTTGATAACGAAATTGGCTTACGCTTTGCATTAGAGAAATTTGCAGTTGACGAAGAAAGTTTAAATGTTAACAATTTAGATGATTTTGATAAAGATCTTTTTATCAAAAACAAAGTTCAAAACTTTATCTTTAGTAATCTTGCTGGTAGTAAGAAAATTACTTTTACTGATCTTGATTTTAATAAAATTATTTATGATAAGACAAATGGTTATGAAGATTTCACAACAAGTTTTCTTATTCCTTCCTCATCAAGTGAAATCGAATTAAAAATAATCGGCATAATCGTTAATTTTGATGAAGATGTTAATATCAAGGTTAATGTTGATATTAATGGGCTTAAGACGATGATATTGATTACTGGTGATGTATATCATAATGATAGTAGGAATGTTGAAATAAGATTTACAGATGTAATTACTATTGGGCAGGATATAAATGAAGAAATAGGAGAGTATTTACAAGGAAATATCAATTTAATCTTAAAACCATTAAAAGATAATTTGGGATCAATTAATCTAATTAAGTTTGAAGATAAATCTTTATATTTAGATTCTCATACATTTACAGAATTAATGAAAATTGATGATAATATTACCCCAATCTCAGTTGATAGAATTAAGATAATAGAGGGGGCAATTGAAATATATGTAAATATTGATGATTCAAGTATTATCGATGATATTGATATTGTAAGTCATGGATTTAATTCATTACCATTGAATCTATTTACACAAGATGATTTCTTTCTAGATCATAATGTTAATGTCTTTCTAAATGAATATTATGATTTTATTAGAGATATTAACAATAATGAATTTAATAATCCAGACAGTTTAATTTCTAGCATTAATAATTTAAGTATTCAGAATCAAGAAATTGTTTATCAAAAAATTGAAGAAA
>DATCKF010000020.1:0-6054 GCA_036562395.1 Bacilli bacterium | reverse complement strand
AAGTCATAGCGGGAATCATCGCTGGAAGTATTGCTATTATTGCGGATGGAATTAATAACTTAACGGATGGTGGTTCATCGATTATTACTTTAATTGCATTTAAAATATCTGGAAAACATGCTGATCAAGAACATCCGTTTGGTCATGAACGAATTGAATATGTTAGTGGTTTAATTGTTTCATTATTAATTATTGTTATTGGGGTATTTCTTGCGGAATCATCGATTAAAAAAATTATTAATGGAGAAGCAATTGATATTGATAGATTTTATATTTTAGTCTCAATTTTAATTATTTCAATCTTGATGAAAATATGGCAATGGAGTGTTTATCGTTACACAGGCAAAACCATCAATTCACGGTCATTGATTGCTACATCTTCAGATAGTTTTAATGATGTTATTGCCACATTTGCAGTTTTGATCTCGATAATTGTTTTTAGATTTGCCCAAATCAATATCGATGGTTACATGGGATTAGCAGTTGCAATTTTTATCATTTTTAGTGGTATAAAACTTGTAAAAGAAGCGACATCACCATTATTAGGCGAAGCTCCAAGTAATGATTTAGTTAATAAAATTACCCAAAAAATAAAAGAATATCCTGGGGTTTTAGGAATCCATGACCTTGTTATCCATTCATATGGTCCAGCGAAGACTTTTATTACTGTGCATGTGGAAGTGGATGCTGATGTCAATGTCAATGTGAGCCATGATTTAATCGATAATATTGAGCGTGATTTTTTAGAACTATATAATTATAATCTTGTCATTCATATGGATCCAGTTAATATTCGTGATCCTTTAACGCAAAAATTAAAAGATAAAATATCTAATATTATTAAAAAAATTGATGAAAATATTGGCTTTCATGATTTTCGAATTGTCAAGGGTATAACTCATACCAATATCATTTTTGATATTGTGATTCCGATGAACTTAAATATTTCTGAAGAAGAATTGATTGCTGAAATTACAAAGCAAATTAAAAAAATAGATAATAGTTATAATCCGATCATTACTGTTGATTACGATTATACATTATAGGAGGTTGTATGAATAAATGGCTCGAGTATTCTCAACTCGATGAAAAATTAAAAGAGGAATTATTAAAAATGAGTCCAGAAGAGCAAATTGATGCTTTTTATACGGATTTACGTTTTGGTACTGGTGGAATGCGAGGAATTATTGGCCCCGGAACGAATCGGATGAATATTTATACATTAAGAAAAGCAAACTATGGCTATGGAAAATATATTTTAAAACATTATGACAATCCTAGTGTTGTTATTGCCTATGATTCTCGGAATCAATCACAAACATTTGCCATTGATTCAGCTCGTGTTCTTGCAACTTTAGGTATAAAAGTATATATTTTTAAAAAAGTTACCCCGACACCGGAATTATCTTTTGCTATTCGTTATTTACAAACGAGCGGTGGAATTGTGATAACTGCTTCCCATAATCCTCCTCAATATAATGGTTATAAGATTTTTGATAATACAGGATGTCAATTAGTCCCCGATTTAATAACAGAAGTAATCGAAGAAATAAACAAAGCTCCCGATTTCTTTGAAATAAATCCTTTAGATGTGGAAACATTACAACAACAAGAAAAAATTTCTTATGTTTGTTGTGATGTTGATAAAAAATATTTACAATTAGTTGCATCCCTTGATAATAATCAAGATAAGAAATTAAAAATTATATATACTCCATTACATGGAACTGGAGGATATCTTGCAAATCAGTTATTATCATGTCTTGGATATGATTATTTATGTGTACCAGAACAAATGATTCCTGATGCAACATTTCCAACCGTTACTTATCCAAATCCAGAAGATCAAAATGCATACCGTTTAGCATTAACATATGCGAAAGATTTTCCTGCTGATCTAATTGCTGCTAGTGATCCTGATGCTGATCGTTTGGGAATTGCCGTTTTCGCAAACGGAAAATATCATTTTTTAAATGGTAATCAAACTGGAGCAATATTTATTGAATATCTTTGCAAAAACGGGAATGGAGATATTATCATAAATACAATTGTAACTTCTGATTTAGGCAAAAGAATTGCTAATGCATATAATAAACATGTCATATCAACATTAACAGGTTTTAAATATATCGGAGAACAAATGAATCTCATTGAACAAATGAATCATCGATTTTTGTTTGGATATGAAGAATCATATGGATATACACTTTTAGATATTGTTCGCGATAAAGATTCTTTACAAGCATTAGTTAAAATATCAGAAATCGCAAACTACTATAAGTTGCAAAATAAAACTTTACTTGATGCTTTAGAAGAAATATATGAAAAGTATGGTTACTTTATTGAAGAGACGATTAATATGACATTTGCTGGTATTGATGGTAGTAAGAAAATGAGTAGAATCATTGATTATTTACGATACCATAATATTCCGGAATTAAATATAAAAAGAAAAGAAGACTATTTGTATGAAGATTATTATACAAATATAACTCACACATTATTGCCGAAAGAAAATGTTTTAAAATTTTATTTCGAGGATGAGTCATGGATTGCGATTCGTCCAAGTGGAACAGAACCAAAACTTAAAATATATTTTTCTGTAAATGCCAGAACTTTGGTCGAAGCAGAAAAAAGACTAGATGATTTAAAAAAGATAATGAATAATATTGTAGAAAGAGTGGAACAATG
Organism: Bacilli bacterium; assembly: GCA_036562395.1. Taxonomy (GTDB): domain Bacteria; phylum Bacillota_I; class Bacilli_A; order ML615J-28; family CAG-698; genus DUOT01. The sequence goes on along the minus strand of DATCKF010000020.1, from coordinate 3,363 downwards.
AACAAAGAATTTTTTATAAATAATCGAAAAAAATATCTTGACCTTGTTGTCAATAATTCGGTTACAATTTTATTTTCTGGTGGCTTAATACCAAAAACTGCAGATCAGGATTATCCTTTTGAAGTAAATAAAAATTTTTATTACTTAACAGGTATTAATCAAGAAAATGTTATTTTTGTCTTAGTTAAAGGAGCTAATGGTACAAAAGAATATTTATTTATTGAAGAAAATAATGAATTGAAGAGTAAATGGATAGGAAGAAAGTTAACGATTGATGAAGCCAAGGCATTGTCAGGAATCGATAATATTTCTTATTTACAAGATTTTGAGGAAATTCTTTTTGTTCTTTTCAATGGAAATCGTAGTTCTCAAGAAAATATTAGTACTTTATATTTAGACCTTGAAAGAAAATATCAAAAAGATTATTATTCTAATTCGCTTAACTTTTATCATCAATTTCAAAAAGACTATCCTGAAATCCGGGTTCAAAATGCTTATCAATTAATTGTCTCATTACGAATGATTAAGAGTCAAGAAGAAGTAGCTATGATTCAAGAAAGCATTAATACAACGAAACTAGCCCTTGAAAATGTGATGAGACATATAAAACCTAATTTATTTGAATATCAAATTGAAGCTTATTTTGATGTAGCAATAAAATATTATGGCAATAAAGATCAAGCTTTCACAACCATTTGTGCTTCAGGGAAAAATGCAACCATTTTACATTATGTGAAAAACAATGAGATTGTCAGAGATGGAGATTTAATTTTATTTGATTTAGGTTGTCGTAGTAATTTTTATGTTTCTGATATTTCAAGAACCTATCCTATCAATGGTAAATTTACTCAACGTCAAAAAGAAGTTTATCAAGCTGTTTTAAATGTCAATAAAAAATGCATTGAATTTTTAAAACCAGGATTAACTTGGGATGATTATAATCAATATGCTAATAAGTTATTAACTGAAGAACTTAAATATTTAGGTAAAATCCAAGAAGATCATGAATTAAGACGTTATTATTATCATTCAATAGGACATTTAATTGGTCTTGATACTCATGATCCAGTGTTACGTAATACACCACTTCAAGAAGGAATGGTTTTAACAGTTGAGCCTGGACTTTATTTAGAAGATGAAGGAATAGGTGTGAGAATTGAAGATAATGTTTTGATTACCGAAAATGGTGCTGTCAATTTAAGTAAAGATATTATTAAAGAAATAGATGAAATTGAAAAGTTTATGAATCAATAAAATGGATGTTTTCATCCATTTTTTTAGTAATTATCAAAAGAATTGATAATTATATAATTGAAAGGATGAGACATATGAAAGGATTATTATTATTTTTGATTTTATTCTTTGGTCGCGCAGTTGAAGTAAATGTTAAACCATATTCAAAAACAGGACATGAACAATTTTCAGAATTGGAGTTTGTAAAAAGGGATAAGATGTTACTTGTTGACATGACGGATTATTTTATTGAATTAAATTTAGAAAAGTTACCAAGCAAATTTTGGGGATCAAGCAATAGTTATTATTGTAAATATGAAGATGCAACTTATGTTGGTGAAGTCGTCTTTTCGCGCAGTAACAAAACAAGTGAACCATACGTTTTTGATTATTCCTTAAAAGAGGTAGAATATTATGCACGAAGTATAAATGTTGAAGGGAGTATCAGTGTTGAAGGAAAGCAAAAGAAAAAGACTGTGGAAATGACAGGAAAGGTAAATGTTAGTGCAGGAATAGATGTTAAAGAGTCGAAAGAGAAGACAGAAGCATCACAAATGAGTGTTAAGGTTTATCCAAATAAAAAAATAACGTTAAGAGTTGCGGGTGAAGCAAAAATCTCTAGTGGTTTTTCAAAATCTTTTATTTGTTTTATATGCACCAAAAAAGGAGCATGGGAAACTGTCGATGTTGTCACAAGTTATTTTGAATTGGTTGAAGAAGATGCATAAAAATATTCTTGCGATAATCGTGATTATCATCCTCGCATCATTAACTTATTTTTTTATAACCCGAAAACCTAAGGATTTAATATTAACAACCGTTCCAGAATCATACAATTCAGTTTCGCTAGTTAACGAAAGTGATGATATATATCTAAAATTATATATTAATCAAAAGAATACAACATTAATTGATACTCAAAAAATTGCGAATGCATATTTTACTGATGCTAAATTGGATACGATTATCAATACGCAAGTAAAAGATATAAGTTATTATGGTGAAGTTGATTTTGATGGAACACCTTATTATTGTTATCAATTTCATTTAGTAGTTGATACTTTAGAAAATATTGAAATAGATGAAGCTTATTTACGGATTAATTATTATCATTTAGAAGATGTTGTAATAAGGATAGGTTCTCTGAGTATTTATAAAGTAAATGCTTTTGAATGTGATGATTTTCGAATTACTAATTTAAAAGGTATTGTCAATGTCATTGATAACAAAAAAACTTTAGTTGGGATTATTATTCGTTTTGAAAATGTTCGTGATGATAAAATAACTATAACTGATGTCAAACCACTTGATGTAAATTTATCTTGTTCGGATTATTATCAAGTTGACAATCGCAATATCAAGGCAAATGAAGATATTAGTTCGATTCTTGGTTATGAATATGATATAAATCAAAACAGTAAAGATATTAACATTTCTTTTACTAATGAAATCTCGATATTATTTCCTCTAGCATATCAAAATCATTATGAAATTCCTCAATGTGGGTTAGTAATTTCCTATACGCTTCATGGTAAAGATAAAAAAGCATACTTTAATGAATTTTGTTATTTTATTAATCATGAACGCTTAATTGATCTTGATGAATTAATCTTTTACCATTATGAAAATAATTGAAATTAATAATTTACAAAAAAAATATCCCAACTTTATGATTGATATTAATGAATTTAGCTTTACCATCGGCAAATCTTATTTACTTTTAGGGGAAAATGGCAGTGGCAAAACAACTTTAATTAAATTAATTTTATCACTAATAAAACCAACCGCGGGAAAAGTAGTATGCAATACTAATAAAATAGGTTATGCTCCTGAACATTTTTCCCTTCCTCAATTTTATACAGTCACAGAATTTTTATATAATCTATCTTTAATTAAAAATGTTAAATTTAATAATCATTTTATCTATTTATTTAAATTAGATGAAAATAAAAAAATATCAGCTTTATCCAAAGGAATGAAACAAAAAATTAACATCATTCAAGCCTTAATTCATCATCCTGATCTTTATATTTTTGATGAACCGATAAATGGCCTTGATCAAGAATCACAAAATCTCTTTTTAGAAATAATTAATTCTTTACAATATTTAAATAAAACTATTATCATCAC
>DATCKF010000010.1:0-1555 GCA_036562395.1 Bacilli bacterium | reverse complement strand
ACTCTTTCCTGTATCTTTCTTCGCAAACATCGTTTCCGGAAGAACAATTAATCCTAATAATGTTCCAGGAAATTGATTTTTAAATTCTAATGTTTGGGGTTTTAAGAAAAAATCATTTGCAATTAAATAAATAAAAATTCCCCGTTCCGATAAATTATGTAAATATTTATTTACAACTAAATAAGGAAAATAATGATTATCAATTTCATATGAATCAAGATCTCCAATAACAACATCAACCTTGTCATAAATAGGATCAAGACAATCATTTAAATATATTTTTAGATCATTATTTTGTAATTCACTACCAACCTTTGCAAGTCTAACTAACATTTCTTCTTTTTCGATGCCGATTAAAGATAAAGAATAAGGATAATAATTACTAATTGTATTTATTAAGTTTCCCGTTCCTAATGCAACATCAAGAATTGTAAGTTCATCTTCATATAGATTATTAATAATATTGGCAAATAAATAACTTATCGAATCTGGTGTCATTAAATCAAGAGGATATTTTTGAAGATGCTTAAAACCTTTGATGATTAATAACTGCAATGCCACTCGTACTTCTTCATTTGCATATTGATATTGCATTAATTTTTGATAACAAATATCGAGCTTTTTCATTAATTCAAACGATAATTTTTCATTTTCATAACCTAAGAAGTATTCACTAGCAGTTATTAAACAACTCAAATAATCTTTCTTTTTCTCTTCATAAATGAGCATCGTTGCTTCGTCTAGACAATCATAATAAAAGTCAATCTTTTTAGTATCCATTTAATCCCTCTTCGATTGTTTTAAACTCAATTGCCAGATTTTCATCAATAATCGCATAAGATTTTTTACTATTTCCACGAGGATTTGTAGCACTACCTGGATTCAATAAAATAATGCCATCTTCATTTTGGTAAAATGGAATATGGCTATGACCAAAGATTGCAATTTTACAGTCGTTGAGTTTTGCGGAAGCGATTAAGGATGTTTTTGTATATAAATGACCATGAGTCATAAAAATATTAAAAGTCGGTGTTTTAATTATCAAGTGGGGTTGATATTGATAAAAATCACAATTACCTTTCACACTTAAAAACGGATAAATTAAACTTGGCGGTAAACAACTATCGCCTGCGTGAAGAAAATAATCAGCGTCATTATGGATACGAGCAAGTTCTTGAAGTATCTCTTGGTTGCGATGCGTATCGCTTATAACAATGATTTTCATAGTCAACTCCTAACCTTATAGATTATAACATTAATCGACGAAAATGTAAATTAAAAAAAGGAAAATTTCAAATTTTCCTCAGGTTGTTGACAAAGTCAACGACCTTTTTTTATTTAATAAAGAAATTGACATAAATGGTAAAATATGGTATAATATGTCTATATTATATGTAAGTGAGGGTTTACCATGTATTTTGAAAAATCTAAAGCACAAATATTGAAAGATAAATCACAATTAGAGTTTGTTTGTCTAGATCAATTAGTTCCTACAGATCATTTGGTAAGAAAAATAGATAATGCAATTGATTTTGATTTTATTCATGAATATACT
>DATCKF010000119.1:0-8223 GCA_036562395.1 Bacilli bacterium | reverse complement strand
ATTATCACCTTTACTTTATTTTTTTAATCCTTCTTTCATTGCTTTTAATAATTCTCCAGTTGTATCACAACCATTTTCCCAATACATTATTCCGCCCAATTTATTGTCTAAAACATATTGAGATTTAAGTTTAATTGATCTTGGATCATCATAGGATATAAATTCTTTTCCATCATTTCTTAAAATATATGGAACTCCACTGTTTTCATCAAAATAAGCTGCATAATTACTATTATTTAAATAATTATTATAAATGCTTGTATAATATACAGAACCTCCAGAGCTCCAAGAACCATTACTGAATGTTTGCTTAATTCCATAAAAAGCAACACCAACGATGATTTTATGATAAGGAATATTAAATTCTTGCTTATAGAAAGCAATACTTTCTTCAATTGAACAACTGTTTAGCGTTTTTCCTACACCTGATGGATGATTGGCTGTGGTACTACGATATAAAGCATTTTGATAATATCCACCATATGATACCATACCATAAGTCATCATATTGATATAGTCAATATATTGTTGGGAATTTGCTAAGTCATATCGAGGGGGTTGCCACATTCCTCCGGCAATTGCAGCAGAAACTATATGATTAAGATTATTAGCTTTTACTTTAGTATATATTTCTTTCATCATGGCTGTAAACAATGTCTTTTCAGCATTCGTTGGCGTTTCCCAATCGATATCGACACCATCAAATCCATATTGATTAATCATCTTTACAATATTATTTGCAAACGTCTTAACAGTTTGGGGATTAGCAGCAATGGCTGACCATTTAGATTCTGGTGCTATCGACATTACTACCCAATCGCCTTTTTCATGAGCTTTTGGAATTATATAACTTTTCACATTTGCAAGGAACGTACTACCAGATAAAGAACCATCACTACCAGCTGTAATAAATGCACAATTGATGATATCTAAAGTATCAAAGAAGTCATCAGTAACTAAATGATAATTTCGATAAATATAACTTGAAGCAATACCTGTTTTTAATTCCTTATAACCATTTGCTTGTAATTCAAAACTTATTTGTTCTTGATGGTTATTATCTTTTAATGTAGCAACAAGAATTACAGTTGTATTTTGATATGGTTTTTTATATACTCCAGTATTTGATAAAATATCTGGATGACTGCTACTCCATGTAATCTCATAATTACTGAAAGTTGTTGGGAGGGTAAGAGATTGTGTAAGCGTATCTGGAAGGATTGAATTCATATAGTTTTCGAATTCTTCAAATGAATATGCTTCCCAAACCGCTTTATAATTTACACTCATAACTTTATCTTTTACTTGATATCTAGGGAAAGTTGTATAAATATTAGTTCCATCAGTCCAACCAATAAAATCAAATTGTTTACGATAAGGTATCGGTAAAGTAACAGCATCAAATAAATTAATCGTATAATTATTGGTCATTGCTGATTCTAAATAAAATGAAGTATCAATTTCTCCTAATGCATATTCATTAGGATCAAAACTAAATAATACATAAGCTCCAATGATATCATCATTATCAACATATCCTTCAATAACTTCTTTTGCAGCTTGATCTTGACAATTACTGTTTACTGCAAGAACATAATCATAATCAGGTAGATCTAAATTGATAATTGAATTTGTACCCTTATCAACTGCTACAATTTTATAAGCATTAATATTTGCATCATGCTTAATAAATAGTTTATTAAATGTTCTAAAAGCTACTGCTGTTTTATCAAGGAGTGTATATGTATTACCACTTGTATCATTTAACGAAGTTACTGTTAATAAATTATCAGGATTAATTTGCTTCAAAAATTCTTCTGTCCACATTCCTCCATCTAAATCAAATGTCACCGCTACTGTAACATAATCAAGAGGATCAGGAGCATTATATGAATAATTTATTTCTTCTCGATTATATGTATAATTATCTTCTTCTATTTCAATTCCGTTAATAATTAGTACAATATTTTCAAAGTAGTAACAATCATTTGCTTGAATATTAATCAAAATTACATTTCCTTCTTTTTTAAGGGTAACTTGATATGAAGTATCATCCCAAGATAATTCTTCATCAATAATCGTAATTTCAACAACACTTACTACTTCATGTTCAACTTTAAATACTATTTCTCTTGCAAAGTCACTATTACTTGACTTTGCCAAGTTATAAAGACTGAAAGTATTAAATGCATCATCATAGATGACATTTTCTTTTCCATCAGAATTTAAATACTTTATATAAGCTCTAATGGAATAAATAGTTTCATAATTTTCTTCATTAATATTTTGGATTGAAAATGATACTAGATTATTATTAATTTCACTTGATTCTAAAAGATTATCTTTAGTATCAAGATTAATATCATCGATATTTGATACTTCATGATTAACAATTACAACTCCATAATTAATAACATATTCTTTATTAATTTTTAACGCTTCAAAATTATATAAGACATTAAAACTAACACCATTATCAGTTTCAGATAATGTTAAATCTTTAAGTTCAATTGGTTCTATTGATGTCGGTTTCTTAAGAATACACCCACCGAGTAATAAGATAAATATTACTAAAAATAATGTTTTCCTCATAATATTCCCTTTCTTTTAATTACATTATAGCAAATTTCTTAGTTAAGATAAAGGATAATATAAAATTAGCAAATATTACTAAAAAAGTGATAACTTGAGTTATCACTTTTTATCTATTATATGATATTGTTCCTTGATATAATTAGATAAATTTTTATCTTCACAATAAACATAACATCCTTTTTGCCCTCTGGATAATAATGTTTTGTAAGTATTTCGAATGATTTTATCAGCAATTGATTTATCTTTTAATTTATTGATTCCTTTCAAACTCTGATCAGTCTTCGCTCTTTCATTGTAATCAGTAATAACCTTTCCATTTTCATACCTTAAATCTTTTCCAATAATAACACCGACATAATCAAATTCTAACCCTTGAGATGTATGAATACACCCTACTTCCTCAAATGAATCCTCATCAATCGCCCATGTTGTTGTCGTATAAAAATTCCATTTTGCTTTAAAACCATTTTCTAAGACAATATCATATACATCTGCATGAGGGCAATTTTTTGTAATCCAATCATAGCAATATCCCGCAACCATTCTCGCTTTATTGTTCTCTTGATTTTTTAATCGCAAAACATCTCTTAATTCGTTTGGATCATCAAATACTTTAAAGTCATAATTATCTTGAAATCCGTAATAATTTTTATTTAATCTTATTCCAAGAATATTATCAAGAAAGTCAATATAACCATTATTTCCATTACAGCGAAATTGTGATTTTAAAATATAATCATCGCCAGCAATAACAGTACTTCCACATTTCTTAGCCCATTTCTTTATTTCAGAAACCGTTCCAATATCTTTTAATGTAACAATTTGATCTTCATCAATAAAAAATACAGATACTAATGATGCATTTATAATTTCTTTTATTTGATTCTCACCTTTATTTTGAAATATACCAGATTTAGCATTTAATCGATGTGATTCATCCACAATCAAGCAATCAAAAGTATTCTTTTCAGTATCAATATAACTTCCTGAACCTTTAAATAAAGTTTTAATAAAACTTAATTTATAATTATTGCTTCTTAGTTTGGAAAAATAAACTTCTCGAGGGGCTTGATTTTTAGTAACATAATTAACATTATATTGCCTTAATTCTACAAGTAAGTTAATTGCAACAACGCTTTTACCTGTTCCAGGTCCCCCTTCGACAATTACCGTATACTTTTTCCCTTCTTTCGTTGCCTTTTCAACAAGCTCTTTGATTGTTGAAAAGACAACTTTTTGTTCATCAAGCATAACAAACTCTTTATTACCTTTTAACATATTAGCAAGTGAATCTTGAAGAACTTTAGAAGGTCTAATTCTTCCATTTTCTATTTTATATAATATTTCACCATTATCAGCTTTTCTAACATAGCGTTTAATAAATTCTCTAAGTTTTATATTATCTCTTTTTAAAAATAGTGGAGCAGCTTCAATAATCTTAGCATATATCGGATTACTAATTTCATCGCGATATTCTTCTTTATAATTATGTAAAAAGGCACAAGGATGAAGACTAATCTGTTCTTTTTGAAATGCTTCATTAAAGTTTTCGATTGTTTTAGCATATGAATATGCTTGATATGATGGATGTGTTACTAAACGATAGTTTTTAGCTAGGTATGTTATTACTAAATCTTCTTTTGTTGTTTTTTCAGCTTTTTCCCATTGCTTCAATTCAACAATTACAACATTATCATTATTATTTTCATCTTTACCGGTAATTAAAAAATCTATTCTTTTATCAGTTAGAGGAATTTGATATTCGATTGCAATCTTAATATTTTTATCAATCTCATTATCAGATAAAATCATATTCATATACATTAAAGAATTGTCCCAAGCACGGTTTTCTCTTTCATTATTATGATTGATGCCTACTTCTTTAAATTTCTTTTCAATTTGTTCAGATATTATTCCACCTAGTACATCACTACTAAAATTTTCAATCGTATTTGAATAAATTAACATAATTCACCCTATTAGCAATTAATTCTTAAAATAATTTTACAACTTTTCCTAAAATTTGTCAATTGAACTTTCCATTAATATGAATTATATAAGTAGCTAAAGATATAAGCAAGTTAAAGGAATTTCATTGAATATTGACTTTTGAGTGTTTATGGGAGATATTAATCAGTATTGGTTATTAAAGAAAAATGATAACTGTATTATTTAGATTATTATAAAAATATTTAAAAACCATTCTATCATTTAATCCTAATTGAAATACTTTTTAGAAGACATATTGATAATTATTTTTGATTAAAAAACCTAGTTCATATAGAACTAGGTTAAAAACTCTAAAATAAATCTTATTAAATTTACATAGCATACATCTATTAAACCCTATTTCAATAAAATAACAATATGTAACTAAAATGTCATGATAGAATCATAATCTATGAATGAGTAATTTAATTCCTTTAATTGATTTATCATGGCTTCATAATACTGCTTACCATGTTGTTCCATTTCTAGTGTAATTATAGCGATTGAAGCTGGTTCAAGAAATTTAATAGAAAATTTATCAATATTCTCTATTTCATCACCTATTATATCTTCAAGTGATAATGACTTATTAACAAACTTGTCATAGAATTTATCGCTAACTGTTACTCTAATCCATGTATTACTAGTATAACCAACAGATCGGATGTTTTCTGATGCTCTCAAGAAATCAATTATTTCATTTAATCTTTCATCTGATATTTTTTCATTAAAATGAATATCTAGCTTTAATCCCCAAGTCCATACATTCACAGACTTAAGATTATTCAACCCTGGAAAATCATCTACAGTTAAGCCATTAATATACATATCTCGAATATATTCATCTTTTACTGACACAACGACAGATGATTTTAATTCAGATATTGTTCTTACAGCAACATTAAAATCAGTAACATTTTCAACATCTTCTTTTTTTATTGTAACAAAATAACACCATGAACTTAGAGCAGTCATCATTCCTTCGAAACGATTGACATTTAATAATAATGAATTTTCTTTAATTATTACATTATAAATATAATTCTTAGATATGTTTGGTTCATATTTATAGTAGAATAACAAGATATTATTCTCAAAATACTCTTCATTATATATCTCTAATTTTTCATCCCAATCTTCTTTATCTAAATATCTATAATAATTTAATGATGCAGAGCGATTTTTGTCAACTTCCTCTACAAATTGATCATATGATGTTGCATAAAAGAATATCATATTAGGAATTTCTTCATTAGCCTTAACATTCCAAATATCAAACTGTGGTAAGCTATCGTCTCGAGTTTGCCAACTTAAACCTTTATTTAAAGAAAATGAAACTTCTTCACCATCACTAATTTGATAATCTTGTTTATAAAAATAATTTTTCACAAATTTCCCACTAGACTGATCTTTACAAGAAGTAAATAGAAACATGGAGACTATTAATATAAAAGCACATAATACTTTTTTCATAATTTCCCTCCTTTTTTAATTATAAAATATTTAATTACCTTTATACATTATAATATTATAATTAATAATATTATGCAACTAAATCGGATTAATTTATTTTCTTTAATAATTAATTATAGTTTATTTATTACCATTATATCACATCGTTATACTTTTTACAATATTTACCTATTTCATAATTAATAATTATATTAAGTAATAATCTGATAATTTAATATTGTGAAAAAGAGGGCATTAGGATAATACAAATTAATGTATTTACTATGCCCAAATCTATTTTTTATTATAATGGTAAATCTTTTTTATCAAATTTAATGATACCAATTGTATAAGTTACTAATGCAATACCTAACAATATTAATAATCCAAAGATATAAGTTTCCCCATTTAATATCTTTTCCGCATCAAACAAAGTAATAATGGTTGTGTAATTAAAGAAATTCATTGCCTTTATTCTAAGTGCTTCGGGAATTGTATCAGAACCAAAAAGACCAAGAATAGTAGATACAAGGAAGAACATCGATATACCACCACCAATACCCATTGAATATTTTACACGGTTAAACCATGCAGAAGCGAGGAAACAAATGCCACTAATAGCGATCATTGTAATTAAAGCACCGACATTAAGCATAAGCAATTCTTTATATGAAATTTCAAATTCACCTTCACGAGCAATTAATGATGTTATAAAACTTGTGATACCAATTACTATATACATTGCTATTAGTGATCCAATTAAGTAGACCATTTGGGTAATCATTACTTTCTTACGTTTTGTTGGTGTTGATAAAACATAGGCCATTGAACCCTTATCAACTTGACCAGCAATTAAATTATTTGCAGTTGTAATTGTATAAACTATCGGTAATAAAAGTCCAGCAATTTTATAGAAAATTGTCCCGATGACCAAATGATTGATATTTAAGTCACCTAATTCTATAAGAGAATCACCAACTTCTTCAGGCATCTGGGATAATAAACTTTGAGTCGATTTATCTTTAGCTTCAGCACTTTCAATACCAGAATTGATATATGAAGTATATTGGATAATTCCTGAAGAAATAAGTGCAACGATACTTGTTTTTGTATAATCATATGCTTCTAATAGTTCATACATTGAAGTATAACCTAAACTATCAAGCATTTCTTGGCTTGCTTCATTACTAACACCTAAACTGTCATAAAAAGAATTTTCAATATAAATTCTAGCGATAGTTTGCATATTTTCATTAGTTAATTCCTTGTTTTTCGCATAAATATCAATAATTTGTTGAGAAATCCTTTCAATAACATTTCTTGTTTCTTCACTTACTTCTTCTTCCATGCCATTAATAATTAAATCAATAACTGCATGACTTACAAATTGAAATTGGGCAGTATCAGTACCTAAGGTCCCCGATTCATAAGCTGTTAAAACTTGAGTTATGATATAAGTTGCAAATTCTTTTTGCTCATCGGGTACATTAGCAACGATTGTTTCAATTGCTGTTTCTTTTGGATTAGGTATGCCTAATTCATTCAGTTGATTATAAACGGTTATAGATTTTTTTGTTAATTCATCAACTTGATCATATGTTAATTTCACAGTAGGATATAATTCTTCAATTGTCTCATATACGGTTGTAAAACCATCAATTGCACCAGCTTTTAATTGAGCTTCAATTTCTGATTTTGTAAAACTTGTTTTTAATGAATCTCTAATCTCGTTAGAATTAATACTTCCTAAAACGGAAATGATAATTCCAAGCATAAAAGCAGTTATTACAGTAACAAGTAGCCATGTTAATCCATTAGCTTTAATAGATTGTTTTAATAAAGGTTTACTAATCATTTTTCCCCTTCTCTTTCTATAAGATTAAATTTTTCTTTAAAATATTTTTCTAGGTTATATTTGATTTCTGTTATAAATTTTATTTGGTATTTTGATAAAGTCATTAAAAGACTACTAATGTCATTTAAATTAACTTTCAAAATTACTTGATTTTGATTTTCTTTTACTTTAACAACATCATAACTTTCTTTCTTAAAAAGATCAAAATTCTTCTTATCTATAAATTCAATTTTATATTCTCGATGATCTGGATTTTTTATCTTTTCCATATCTACTACATCGATGATTTTTCCATCTTTTATAAGAGCAATGCGATCACACAATTCTTCAAG